>SYAK01000506.1 GCA_005788935.1 Pseudomonadota bacterium | reverse complement strand
GGCCAGCACCTCGCCTGGCGCGACCGCGAGCTCGAGCCCGTCGAGGACCTTCGCACCACCTGGCCAGACCTTGTGGAGAGCGCTGATGGCGATCATGAAAGGTCCTCGCGTGCCAGAGCGTCGCGGGTGCGGGTATGGGAGCGGCTGAGGATGACGAGCATCGGCAGGACCCCGAGGCCGAGGATGAGGAGCGCGCGCCACGCGGCCTCGCCGTGGTACCCCTCGTTCGTGAGATCCCAGAGCTCGGTCGCGAGCGTGTCCCAGCCCGAGGGCCGCATGACAAGGGTCGCGGGCAGCTCCTTCAGGGTGGTCAGGAAGACGAGCGCGCCGCCCGTCAGCCACGCCGAGCGGGCGAGCGGCAGCGCGACCTCCCGGAAGCGCCGGCCACCCCGGGCCCCGAGCGTCGCGGCGGCCTCCTCGAGGGCTGGTGGGATGCGAGCGAGCGCTGGGCCGAGGGTGTCGGCGGCCTGCGGCAGGAAACGCAGGGCGCACGCCACGACGAGCAGCGGCAGGGTCTGGTAGAGGGCGGGGACGAGGCGGGTCCCGACGAAGACGAAGGCGAGGGCGAGGACGACGCCAGGGATGGCAAAACCGGCGTAGAGGATTCGGTCTGGCAGGAGACGAAGCCCGGGCGGCCCACGCGTCGCCCAACGCGCGACCGGCAGCACGGCCACCATCGCGAGCCCGGCGGTGAGCGTCGACACGGTCAGGGTGTTGAGCGAGAGCTCGGCGAGCGGCGAGCAGGCGGCGCAGGTGTTCCCCGCGACGAGGGCCCACCCGACGACGACGGCGACGGGCGCCCCGACGCTCAGCAGGAGGACGAGCAGGACGAAGACGAGGGCGGGCCAGCGGAGCGGGCCGAGCCGGACGGGGGCTGCGGCGCCTGGCGCGACGGCTCGGCGCCCCGAGAGGCGAAGCTCGCGGCGTCCGAGGCGGGCGGACGCGACGAGCAGGAGGACGGTCAGCCCGAGCAGAACGAGCCCGAGGGCGGCGGCGCCAGGGCGATTGAACGTGTCGTGCTGCATGTAGATCACACGTGTGAAGGTGTTGACCTGGAGCATCGCGACCGCCCCGAAGTCCGACAACACGTAGAGCGTCACCATCAGCGCCCCAGCGAGCAGCCCTGGCACGAGCAGCGGCAGGGACACCCGCCGGAACGCTTCAAACGGGCGGGCCCCGAGCGTCCGCGCCGACTCCTCGAGGCGCGGATCGAGCTGACGCATCGCCGCCTGGAGCGGCAGCAGCACATACGGGAACCCGAGGAGGGTCAGGACGACCACAGCGCCCGCAAATCCACGGATGTCGGGCGCCTCCTCGAGCCCGAGGGCGGTCGCGACGAGACCGCGAGGCCCGAGCGCCGCGATGAGCGCGAAGGCGCCCACATACGACGGGAGCGCCAGCGGCAGCGCGAGGAGGGCCGAGAACAGGCGGCGTCCCGGGAGATCCGAACGAACCGTCAGCCACGCGAGCGGCAGCGCGAGGGCGACGCTCGCGGTGGCGACGAGGGCGGCGAGGCCAACCGACCGGCCGAGCAACGCCCACACCACCTCCGAGGTCGGATCGATGAGGCGCACCGCCCGATCCGGGGCCTCGGCGATACGAAGCACGAGCCAGACGGGCAAGGCGAGGGTCAGGGCGGCCGGGACCCACGCGAGGACCCCGGTCAGGCGGGAGGCCCCGAGGGGCGAGCGACGCGCGGGCCGCGCAGGGGTGGCCGTCCGCGGCTCCGGCACTCCGCCAGCGTCCGCCTCGGTCATCAGGGGAGGACGCCCGTCTCGCGCAGCAGCGTGACAGTCGCCTCGACGTCCGACAGGCTGCCGAGCTCGATAGCGGGCAGGTTCAGGGACTCGACCGGGGTCACCCCGTCCGCGACCTTGACGCCCGCCGCGAGCGGGTACTCGAAGTTGTCGTGGGCGAAGATCTTCTGCGCGGCCTCGCTGAGCAGGAAGCCGATGAACTTCTGCGCGAGCTCGGCCTTCTTCGAGGTGCGCAGGACGCCGACGCCCGCCACGTTCATGAGACCGCCGAGGTCGCCGGGAGGGTGGAAGTTGGCGACGGGAAACGGCTTGTCGCCAGCCTCCTTGCGAGTCGAGTGCAGGTAGTAGTGGTTGACGAACGCGACGTCGACCTCGCCGCTCGCGACCGCCTGCAGCGCGGGCCCGTTCTTCGGGAAGACCTGGGGCTCGTTCGCGAGGATCCCCTTGAGCCAGGTCGCGGTCGCTTCAGGGCCGCGGACGAGGCGGAGGGCGGTGACGAAGGCCTGGAAGGACGCGTTCGACGGCGGCCAGCCAATGCGCCCCGTCCACGTCGGATCGGTGAAGCCCTCGAGGGTCGTCGGGAGGTCCTCGGGCTTCACCTTGTCGGTGTTGTAGGCGACCACGCGGGCGCGCCCCGAGGTGCCGACCCACGTCGCGTCGGGGGCCCGGAAGCGGGCGTCGACAGCCGACACCAGCGCCTCGGGAAGGGGGGCGAGGCGCGAGGCCGCACGGAGGGCTCCGAGGGCGCCTGCGTCCTGGGCGAAGAAGAGGTCGGCGGGCGAGGTGTCGCCCTCCTCGAGGACCGTGTTGGCGAGCGCGGTCGTGTCGCCGTAGCGGACGCTCAGGGCGACGCCGGTCTCGGCGGTGAAACGGTCGAAGAGGCCCTGGACCATCGCCTTCGAGCGGCCGCAGTAGACCGTCAGCTCCTCGGCGGGCGCAGCGGGCGCGGCCGGCGGCTCGACCGGCTTGACGGCGGGTTCGGCCGCGCTTGGCTCCGCGGGGGTCGTGGCCACATCGGGGGCGGCTGGCGCGGAGGGCTGCGGCTTGCCGCAGGCGGCGAGGGCGATGAGGGTCGAGATGGCGGCGACGAGGCGCATGGCGGGTTCTCCCTGTTCGGCGGCGGAAGCATGGCCGAAGGCCGCCACGGCGGCAAGGGCTACGATGTCGGGCGAGCCGGGCGATGGCGGGCGGACGCGCGACGTTCGCCGATTTCCGGACACCCGCCTAGGCAAGCGGCGCGCAGGTGGCTATAGTCCCGGGCCGTGGGAGCCGTCTTCATCATCCTCATGATCTGCGGGCTCATCGTCGTCCACGAGCTCGGTCACTTCCTCGTGGCGCGCGCGATGGGCGTCCACGTGACCGAGTTCGCGGTCGGCGTCGGTCCGCGCATCCTGACCTGGAAGGGCCGGGCGCAGCACCCCGACCTGCCGCCGACCGAGTACGTCCTCGCGCTCCTGCCGTTCGGCGGCTACGTCAAGATGCTCGGCTATGACCCCGGCGACGAGGTCCCGCCCGGCGTCGAGGCCGTGAGCTTCGCACACAAGGCTGTCTGGCGGCGCTTCCTCATCATGGTGGCGGGCCCGGCGTTCAACCTGATCCTGCCGTTCTTCCTGTTCTTCTCGGTCGGCCTCGGCGAGAGCCGCCTCGAGAGCAGCGTCGTCGGTACGGCGGACCCGGACTGGCCCGCCTGGAAGGCCGGTATCCGCCCTGGTGACCGAATCGTCGCGATCGATGGGGAGCCTGTCGCCTACTGGTGGCAGCTGCGGGACCGGATCGGCGGCCGAGCTGGCGAGTCTGTCCCTGTCACGGTCGAGCGCGCAGGTGCGCGGCGGGACATCGTCGTGTCGCCCATCGCCTCGCTCGACAACGTCGTCCCCGGCGTCCTCGAGTACCGTCGCGGCCGCATCGGCGTCGAGGCGCGGGCGTCGCGTCCGCTCGTCGGGGTCGAGCCGGGCTCGGTCGCAGCGGCCGCGGGGGTCGCGAGCTGGGACCGCCTCCTCGCCGTGGGCGACCGCCCCGTGCGGTCCATCGACGAGGCCCTCGAAGCCGTCGGCCGCGATGCGACCGCCCCGGTCAAGGTGACGCTGCTCGCCTGGCGGCCAGCCCCGGTCGACGGCCTGCGCGTCAGCCTTGCGACCCCGCGCGTCGTGACGCTGCCGCCAGCCCCCGGGGCCCGCGGACTGTTCGCGGCCGACTGCCTCGTCTTCGACGTGATGCCCGAATCACCCGCGGCGCGCCTCGGTCTCGTCAAGGGCGACCGCGTCCTTGCCGTCGGCGACCAGCCCTGCGTCGCGTGGTCCTTCGCCGCGCGCTACCTCCACACCCATCGCGCCGAGCCCGTCGCGGTGACGTGGCAGCGGGGCGGCGAGCGGCTGTCGGGCACGCTGAGTCACGCGACCATTCCGTGGCCGAACGCGCGCGACCAGGGGGCCGAGCGGCCGATCCATGGAATCACGGTGCTGCACGAGCGCCTTCCCCCCGAGCTCGTCGACAACGAGGCCCCCCTCGCCTACGCCGTTCATCGCATGTTCCAGGGGACCTTTGACGCAATCGGTGGCACGGTCGCGATGCTCGGGGGCCTGCTGACAGGGCGTGTGGCGGTCAAGGACGGGCTTGGTGGCCCCGTCCTCATCGGACAGCTCGCCGCCGAGGCCGGCGAGGCGGGCTGGGACAAGTTCTTCGCGCTGATGGCGGGCATCAGCGTGAGCCTTGGCGTCATCAACCTGCTGCCGATCCCGCTGCTCGACGGCGGTCAGATCCTTTTTCTGGCGATCGAAGGCATCCGGCGCCGTCCCGTCTCGGTGCGGGTGCGCATGATCGCGACCTACCTCGGGCTCGCCTTCATCATCGCGCTGATGGTGATTGTGCTGCGAAACGACATCGCCCGCGTCTGGGGCGGCTGATGGACGCAGGGCAGGCTGGCGCCGCCGACCTGGTGCTCGGCCTCGAGACGGGCGGTGACCACCTGTCGATCGCGCTGCTGTCGGTGGCACACGACGGCGTCGAGACCCTGCTCGAGGCGCGGACCGCCTTCCGCGGGCCTCGCCACGCGGACACCCTGCTGACGCACGCCGACGCGATGCTGCGGGCCCATGGCAAGCGGACACACGACCTGACCCTCGTCGCGGTCGGGCGCGGTCCGGGCGGCTTCACCGGGGTGCGGGTGGGACTCGCGACCGCCCTCGGCCTGCACCTTGGGACAGGCGTCCCGGTGTGGCCGGTGTGCAGCCTCGCGTCGCTCGCATTCGGCACGACGGGGTCGGACCTGCGCGAGGTGCGGCGCGTGGCGGTGATGATCGACGCGCGCCGTGGGGAGGTCTATGGAGGCCTCTTCTCGCTCGGCCCAGGTGCAGGCCCGGAGCCGATGTTTCCGCCCGAGGCGGGCCCGCGCGAAGCCTTCGAGCGGAAGGTCCTCGCCTTGACGGGCGGCGCCGAGGTCACCTGGGTCGGCTCGGGCGTCCCGCACGACGGGACCGACGCTGGAAACCCCGCCCACATCGGGTCGGCGGTGTCGCACGCACGGCTCGCGGCCCGGTGTTGGCGTGAGGCGGGGCGCGACCCGTCGCAGGTGCCGCCGCTCGACCCCGCTTACCTGCGGCGGTCCGAGGCTGAGCTGAACGCCGAAAAGGCGCTGGAAAAACGGCGCGCGATGGGCGAATAAGCGGCGCCTGCGGGCAGGCCCCGGGCTGGCTCCGGAGGCAGGAGGGAGCGTCAGATGGCCTACAAGCACACCAAGTTCATCTTCGTCACCGGCGGCGTCGCCTCGAGCCTCGGCAAGGGCCTCACGGCGTCTGCGCTCGGCGCGTTGCTCGAGGCCCGCGGCCTCAACGTGACCATCC
>SYAK01000505.1 GCA_005788935.1 Pseudomonadota bacterium | reverse complement strand
TCTCCGCGGTCGCGCAGGATCCGGGCCCGCAGCGCCAGCGCATCACCGAGGCCAGGCTTGAGCGCGAGGGCGAGGCCGAGCAGGTTGTCGGCCGTGCCGGGGTCCCCGCAGCGGTCGAGGTGGACGCTGGCGGCGGCGACGAAGGCCCGGGCGCGCTCGCTCGCGTCGACGAGGACGCGGGCGCGGGCCTCGAGAGCGGTCGCGAGGGCTGGGAAGTCGCGCCCGTCACCGAGGACGCGGACGGCCAGGTCGTGGGCCCGGACGGACTGCGGGTCGGCCTCGATGGCGTTGCGGGCGGCCGACAGCGCGTCCTCCGAGGCGTCGCCGGCGAGGAAGGCCTCACTGGCCTGACACCAGGCCTCGGCGCGCGCTGCGGGGGCCTCGAGGGCCTCGGCGTGTCCGGCGAGGATCTCGGCGGCCTCGGTGTGGTCGCCTTGGGCGGTGGCGGCTGCGACGAGGCGCGCGACGGGGCCGGGCAGGGCGGGGACCAGGGCCCAGGCCTCGCGCCAAGCCTCGAGTGCGAGGCCCCGCTCGTCGAGGGCGTCGGCGCGCACGTCACCGAGTTCGGCGAGGAGGGCGGCGCCGCGCTCGGGGTTGTCTGCGGTGGAGGCCCGCAGCTCGAGCAGTTCGGCGAGGGCGGTGTGGCGTCCAGCCGTCTTCAGGAGGCCGACGAGCGCGTCGGCGGTGGCGTCGTCGGTCGCGTCGAGGGCGAGCAGCGACTCGCAGGCCGCGATCGCGGTCGCGAGGTCTCCGCGGGCCACCGCGAGCCCCTTCAGCGCGAGCCAGTTCTGCCGCACGGCGGCTGGCTCACCGCCGGACTCGGCGTAGGACGCGGCGGCCTCGGCAAAGCCCGCGAGGTCCCCGCTGAGGCCGAAGAGTCCGACGAGCTCCTGGCGTGCCTCGCGATGGTCGGGGTCGGCGGCGAGCGCCTCGCGCAGCAGCTTCATGGCCTCGTCGACGCGGCCGAGCACGCGGCCGAGGGTCCGCGCCCGGAAGAGCACGAGTCGACGCTGGCTCGCGGGGCCGCTCTGGCGAGGCACGTGGCCGTCGAGGGCCTCGAGGACGCGGGTCGCGAGGCTCTCGTCGGTGGCCGAACGCTCGAGCTCCGCCCAGACATGCGCGTCGAGGACGCCCGCCCGCAGGAGGCCGATGAGGGCGTCGAGGGCCCGTCCCCGCTCACCGAAGGCGCGGGCGCAGGCCTCGAGGTGCCACAGCAGCTGGATGCGGCGCGGGTCGTCGGGGGCCTCGAGGACCCCCTGCTCAAGGTCCGCGATGAGCGAATCGCGCGCCTTCTTTTTGGCAAAACGGTGGGCAATGGAAGCGACGACTGTCGGGGTCGTCGCGGCGTCACGAGCCGCGTCGAGCAGGGCTTCGTCGAGGGCTGCGTCGATGGGGTGCGCGTCGAGGAGGACCCTGGCGGCGGCGAGCGTCGCATCGGCCTGTGCGTTCGGGTCGGGGAGGATGGCGGCGAGGTCGAAGAGGCGGCGCAGCTCGAGGGCTGGGCGTCCCGTGGGCGGGGTCAGGGCCAGGCGCTCATCGTAGAGCTCGGCGAGGTGCGCGTCCCGCCCCGCGTCGCGGTGCAGGCGAGCCAGGGTCCGGAAGGCGCGGGGATGCAGCGGATCCGAGCGGAGCGCGCGCTCGAGAGTGCGGAGGGCCTCGCTTGTCCGCCCGAGCCCGAGCTCGATGTCGGCGATCCACGCGCCGACGTCGGCCATGCTGGTCTCCTTGCCGGCGTGGGCCCGCTTGAGCCAGCCGTCCGCGAAGTCGAGGACACGCTGGATGCTGGCGGGGAAGGCGGCGAGCTCGAGGTCGATGGCGCGACGGACGCGCTCGCTCTCGGGGGCCTGACGAAGCAGGGCGAGCATCAGGGCGAGCCGTCTCGGGTGCTCGTCGGGCCCGGGGACGCGCTCGGCGAGGATGCCGACGACCTGCGTCACGAGGGCCTCGCGGTCGACCTCGTCCGTGGCCACGCCGGCCTGGATGAGCAGGACGTTGACGACCCCGAGCCAGTTCTGGCGTGCGATGTAACGGCGCGCGAGCAGGCGCGCGGCGTGGCCGCGGATGGCTGGGTCCCGCGCGAGCAGCCCCTCGAGGGACGCCACCAGCTCATCGGGGCCCGAACCATGCGGTTCGAGCGCGTCGGCGAGGTCGAGCTGCGCGAGCGCGAGCGGGACGTTGTCGAGATGGTCCATCGCGTTGCGGGCCCGCTCGAGGTGGAGTCGGAGGCGCAGCGAGGTCGAGCTGGCGCCCGCGTCGAGGTGGTCGAGCTGACGGGCGAGCAGCCACTCGACCTCGTCCCAGTTGCCGGCCGCGCGCTCGAGGCGCTCGAGACTGGTCAGGGCGAAGCGGCTCCCGGGCTCGCGCCCGAGGATGCGGCGCAGCGTGTCCATGGCGCTCGGGGCGTCCTGCAGGCGCAACTCCTGGACCTGTGCGAGCTTCGCGAGGAAGGTCAGCTCGGTCCGCGCGTCGGCGGCGTGGTTGGCTGCGAGCAGGTACAGTTCGGCGAGGTCGGCGTGTCGGCCGAGCCGGGCGTAGATGCGCTCGAGGCGCGCGAGGCCCTCTGGCGAGGTCACGACGGCCCCGAGGTCGCGCTCGAAGGAGGTGACGGCCGCGTTCTCGTCGTTCAGCGCGTCGGCGAGCAGCAGCCCGAGGCGGACCGTCAGAGATGCACGCTCGGCCGGGTTGCCGGTCATCTCCTGGAGGCGGTCGAGGGCCTCCGCCTCACCGCGCGCGTCGCCAACGGCTGCGTGGAGGGCCGCGAGCTCTCGGAGGGCCGAGGCGTCGCCAGTCTCGGCCGCGAGGTAGCGCTCGAGGCACGTGATGGCGCGCGGCTTGTCGTCGAGCGCGTCGCGGTAGATCGGCGCCGCGTCGAGGAAATAGCGCGGGGCCTCGGCCCGGGTCGCAACCTCGACGAGGGCCTCGGCACCCGCCTCGTGCTGGCCGCTGCGCGCGACGAGTGCCAGCAGGGCCTCCCCCGTCCCGGCATCCCACGGATTCGCGAGCAGCGCCGCACGGAGCCGCGCGAGGGCGGAGCGGGGATCACCAGCGGCCTCCTCGAGGGTCGCGAGGTCGAGCAACAGGGCCCGCTGTTCGCCAGAACCGTCGGAGGCTGGGGCGAGCCGCGCCTCGAGGAGGCGACGACGGCGTTCTGGGGGGAGCGCGGGGCCTGCGAAGCGCTCGACGAGCTCGGCGGCGTCCGCGACGTCCTCGAGCTGACGTTTCGTCAGGTTACGTGCTTCGGCGCCTGCGACAAAGCGCTCGAGCACCTCCATGGCCTCTGGCGAGGCGTGCGAGCCGGTCGCGAGCAGGGGCTCGAGCAGCGCGAGGCCCTCGCCCGGGTTCGGGCTGTCGGCCTTCAGGTGGGCGGCTGCGAGCGCCACGTGAATGGCGTCCCGCTCGTCCTGCGAGGTGGCGCGTTCGAGCCAGCGGTCGGTCGCCTCCTGCAGCGCGGTCCAGGCCCCCGTCCGTCGCAGCAGCACGAACTCCGCACGGCGCAACTCGGCCCGCAGCGATGGTGTGAGCGGCAGGTCCCGCAACGGCGCCACGAGCGCGAGCGCCTCGGGATGGCGGCCCAGCTCGCCGAGCACCTCCACCCGCGCGAGCGCGCAGGTGGCCTTCGCCTCGGGGGACAGGTCGGGCAGGGTGGCCCGGTCCGCGAGCGCGGCGTCGAGCGCATCCCGGTCGCCAAGGGCCCGCAGCAACGCCTCATGGCCTTCGCGCGCGCCGAGATC
>SYAK01000504.1 GCA_005788935.1 Pseudomonadota bacterium | reverse complement strand
GCTGCGGCTCGAGGCGGCGCGTGAGGGCGCGCATGCGGCCGTGCTGGAGGGTGTGCCGGGCGGGACGGACCTCGCGTTCAAGGTGACGCGCGGCTCGTGGTACACGGTCGAGAAGGGTCCGGGCCTCGAGGAGATCGCGAACCGGGCCGGGCGCGTCGAGCCCGGACGGGTCACGCGGGTCGAGGCGACCCCCGCGCGCTGGGCCGACGTGCTCGAACCGGGAACCGGGACGCTGACGGGCGAGGTGCGGCGTTGGGAGGCGGTCGCCTCGGCGCACCTTGGGGCAACGCGCGACGTTCTTGTGTGGGTACCCCCGGGGTATCGCGATGATGAAACGCGACGTTACCCGGTATTGTATGCGCATGATGGGCAGAACATGATGGACGCGGAGACGGCCTTCGGCGGGTTCGAGTGGGGGCTCGACGAGGCGCTCGACGCAGCCGTCCGGGCGGGTGACATCCCTCCCGTCATCGCGGTGGCCGTCGGAAACACGGCGGACCGCATCGACGAATACACCCCCACCGCGAGCCTCGACTACGGCGGCGGCGGGCTCCCCGACTACGGGCGATTCCTCGCCGAGGAGTTGAAGCCGCTCATCGACGGGCAATTCAGGACGCGGACCGACGCGCCCGACACCGGGGTCATGGGGTCGTCGCTCGGCGGGCTCGCGAGCATGTGGCTCGGGCTCGCGCACGCCGACGTGTTCGGGCGCCTCGGCGTGATCTCGCCGTCCGTCTGGTGGGACGGGCGGGCGATCCTCGGGGCCGTCCGCGGGTTTGAAGGGACGCCGGCGGCGCGCGTGTGGGTCGACATCGGCACGGACGAAGGCGACGGCGCCGAGCCGGTCGCCGATGCGCGGGCGCTGCGGGACGCGCTCGTGGCGCGGGGCTGGGCGGAGGGTGGCAACCTCGCTTACCGGGAGTACGATGGCGCGGCCCACAACGAGGCCGCCTGGGCCGACCGCCTGCCGGAGGTCGTGCGCTTCCTCATGGCGGGCCCGCGGTGATGGGCCCTGCGAGGCGCCTCACCCGTGTCGCCTGCGACGAGGGCCGGGCAACGGGAGGCTGCAGCCGCCTTGGACGGGGACAGCGAGCCAGCGGCGGCGTTCACGGGACGGCTGGCTGTCCCGGAGTCTGAGGTGCGGCGGCTCCCGACGCGCCCGACGGCTGTCCGGGGGGCTGAGGCGAGACGGCCCCCGACGCGCCCGGAGGCGGCCCCCGCACCTCGGCGGGCCACGTCGACGGGTCCATCTCTCGCACCGCGTCCGGGCGCTTCGGGGCCGGCGCCCCCGAGGCCTTCGCGGCCGCCAGCTCGCGGACGGCGTCCTCGGCCTTTCCGAGCAGCGTCAGGGCTTCGGCCAGGTGGTAGCGCCATGTTCCAGCCCGCGCTGGGGCGACCTCGATGAGCCTCCGGGCGGCGACCTCGGCCTCGGCCCCCCGCTTCTCGAGGAGGTCCCCGCGGACCTTGCGCTCGAGCGCCGCGGTGAGACGGTCGACGATGGTCTTGTCCTCGGGCGACGCCGCCCGCCAGGCCTCGAGGACCTCAATGGCCTCCTTGATCCACCCTTGACGCTCAAGAAAATCAAGCTGCATCCGCTGGTTGCGAGGATCGGATACCTCAGCCACCGCCGCCTTCAGGGCCGCGGCCGCCTCCTCGACCCGCCGGTCGTGCTCGCGCGCCGCTGCAAGCCCGAAGCGCCCGCTCGCCCGCGCCAGCGCCTCAACCCCCTCGGCTGGCGCCGCAATCGCCGCCTCGCAACGCCGGGCCGCGTCCACGTCCCCGCGACGACCCGCCAGATAGCAATCCATCAGCGCGACGTGACGAGGCTCCTGCATGGCCCGGATGGCCACCGAGGCGTCTTCCCAGTGCCCCGTGTCGAGGGAGGCCGCCGCCACGACGACGCGGTCACGCTCGGTCATCTTCCGGAGCAGTGCCGCGTCCGACAGGTCGACCCCCGGCCCGCCGTGCGCCTTTCTCAGCAGTCTCAGCGCGATCTGAGGCTGCCCCGACCGAAGCGCCTCCTCGGGCGTCGGCGCCGAGGCTGCCGGCGCTGGCTGCTCGCCCCCTCCGCAGGCCGGGACGCAAAGCCCACACACCAGCATGGCCGCCACGGCCCGCACGCGCAGCGCCATCATCGCTGCCACGCGACGTTGCCGTAGCCCCCGCCCTTGCCGACGAGCGCCTGGTCCCGTCCATCCGCGCTCATGATCCAGACCCCCGAACCCTCAGCCCGGCTTGAGACGAAGGCGACGTAGCGGCCGTCGGGGCTCCAGGAGGGGTCCTTGTTGAAGCCCTGGTTCTGGGTCAGACGCCGGATTTCACCCCCCTCGCTGACCGTGAAGATGTCCGACGTCGACCCCTCCATGGCCGCAAACGCGATGAGGCCGTTCTTCCCCCAGTCGGGTGCGTAGTTGTAGCTGCCCGCGTGTGTCAGCCGCTGCCCGCCGCCGCCGCCGATCGACATGACGTGGATCTGGGGCCCACCCGAGGCGCTCGAGACGTAGGCGACACGGCCGCCGTCGGGCGAGAGGCTGGGCCCGACCTCGTCCGCGTCCGAGTTTGTGAGGTTCCGCAACACGGCCCCGTCGGCGTTCATGAGGTACAGGTCACTCTGACCGCCGTAGCTGATCGAGGCGACCATGCGGCCGTCACGCCCGACCGCGACCTTGCGGTAGTGCCCGGCGTCGCGGGTCAGCTTGCGCTTCCCGACCCACAGCTCGGGCTTCCCGTCGAGGAAGGACGTGTAAATCACGCCGCCCGACCCCCACGCCGGGAAGGTGTTGATGTTGCCGTTCGAGACGACGCCGCCGCGGTCGAAGCCGTCCATCGAGACGAGCCCGATGCTCTTGACCCCGGGGCCACCCGCAACGGAATACGCGATCCGCGTGTCAAACACGCCTGCCACGCCCGTACGCGCCTCGAGGACCCCATTGCAGAAGCGATGAACGGCACCTCGAAGCTCGTCCACCGCGACCCCGCGGAAGCTCTGCTCGCGGACGCGCACCCCCGCCCGTTCCACCGCGTTGAAGAGCCTCAGCTCGAGGTCGACCGGCCCGCGCCCGCGGACCTCCGCCTTGATGAGCCAACGGGCGCCGACGTTGGTCCAGTCGTTCCACGAGGGCGCCTCGAGCGCCTCATCCGCGGGGGCGAGGTAGCTGCGGGGCGGGATAACCTCGTACATGAACGACAGCGTCATGTCGCGTCGCAGGACCTCGGCGACCGTCTTGCAGGCCTCCTCGGCGCCATCGACGCAGCGGACGTCGGGGACGGCCATCGGCTCGAGCCCCGAGCCGCCAGGCCCCACGAGCACCTCGAGCGCGCCACCCTCCTCGGGAGCGGCCGCGTGCACATCGCCCAGCTGCACCGCAAACGCTGCGGCCGCCACCAAGACCGCGCAGAACCGTGGACCGCGTCGCGTCATCCGCTCCTCCGTCGTCGCGGCGCCCCATGCCGCCGCGTCGTCTCTTCGATCGCGCATCGGACGTGGCGCGTCAATGTCCGCCAACACCACGACGCGGGTTCCCGATTCCGCGCCCCGGCTTTCACGAGGCACACGCCATCGCGCTTCGGACGTGCTACGCTGGCGTCACGATGACCTCGGCCAGCAACCTGTCCCGGCTCGTGCTGCCTGAAGCGCTCCATAAGGCGCGTCGCGAGGCGCACAACCTGTCCGTGTCGCAGCCGGGCACGCCCGTGCACGTCGAGAGCCTGTGCCGTCTCGCCGAGTATGCCTGCCGTTTCGCCGTCCACGTCCGGATCTGTGCGCTGCGCGACGTGGGCCCGGAGGGCGAAGGGGTCGCGCGGATCAACGCGCTCGCGTTCCTCGGGCCGCTTACCCGGCCGTCCTTCGGACAGCTGGTGTCGATGCTCCAGCAGCTCGACCCGCTGCTCGAGGCCGCTGGCGAGACCCTCCACCCGCACATCCGCCATGGCCTCGCGCCCGACATGTGGCTGGGAAGTCCACGCCTTCTCGAGGCCGCACGGGCCCTGCGAGGTCGGACGGAGCGCCGGATCACGACGCTCGGGGCCTTCCTGCTCGAGCTCGTCACGCTCCGGAACGCGGGCCTGCACCCGCACGCCCGCCCCCTGACGGAGGCCGATTCCGCCACCATCGGCCCCGCGCTCCACGAGGGGCTGGCCGAGCTCCTCGAGTCCACCCCCCTGCTCGCGGAGTGGTCCCTGCTGTTCGTCACCGAGGTCGTGGCCGCGCGCGCCGGACTCGCCCTGAAGGGCGTCTCGGGGGATCGCCACGCCGTCGCCCCACTCGCGCTGCGGGCCTCCGCAAGATCGCTGCCGCCCGAGCCGCAACACCTGCACCTCATCCACCTTGACCCGCGTGGCGACGGGATCGACGGGATCGTCGACCTCTTCCCGCTGATGGGCTTCGACCCGAACGACGCACGTCATCCCTTGCGTGTTTTTTGTGACGGGACCCGGGGCCGCCCGCGCTTCGAGGACTGCGACGAGCGCAACGACGCCCAGACCGAGGCGATGCAGCGATTCACCGTGATGCTCGGCCCGCCGCGGGCGGCGGTCGAAGACCATTTCCGGGACGTCGCGGACCTCGTGACCCGCCTCGGCGACGCCGCAGGGCGCGAGGTGCTCGAGAACAGCCGGCGGATCCTCGGGCTCACCCCGGAACGGGCCGCGGCCCTCGAGCGCGAGGCCGCGCGGACCGCCCCCGCCGCGACCCGCACCAAGCCCCAGCTCACGCTCCCCCTCGGGGCCCCCGTGCCCGCCACGTCCGAGACCCGACAGCACGCTGAAGCGTTGTTTCGCTGCGCGCCAGGGGTCGCACGACTTGACGACGCCTGCGCGGTGGAGGTGACCGCAGCCTTTGTCACCTCGGGCAGCCCGGACGCGCCGTTGGAGCCCGGGACGTGGTTTGACGCGGTCAGGGCCTGCAACGCGCGCTCGGCCTCCGAGGGACTCGCGCCCGCCTATGTCATCGATCGCGCCGCGGCGCCTCGGACCGATCTGCGCTTCCATGAGGTCCGGGCGAGCCTCGCCCCAGTCCTCGGTGAGAGCGTCCTCGCGGACCTCGAGGGGCGCTTCTTCTTCGAGCCCGGCCGCGGCGGGCGTCGGAAGGAGCGAAAGGTCCCGGAGCCCGTCATCGCGGCCGAAATCGTCTCCGCGCTGTGCGAGACGCCAGGAAGGCTGGTCGGATCCGAGGCCGCGCGGCGCCTCGAAGCCGCATGGGACGGGGACGCGTTCTTCGCCTTCGAGGTCCTCTGGCAACGCGGGGCCGCTGGCTGGCGGCTCCCGACAGAGGCCGAGTGGCGCCTCCTGGCACTGCGCATCCCCCTCCTCGGACCGGAGTGGGTCTGGGACCTCGATCCCGACGTCCGCCCCCGAAGCGGCGTTCATCCCGGTGCGCCACCGCGCGGGGCCTTCGTGGACTGGTGCGGCGAGGTCGGCGGCCCGCGGCGCCTGTGGATGGCGGTCGAACACGACGAGGTCACACGCCGCTGCGCGCTGCCGTGGGACGCGGGCAAACGCCTGGGCGCGCGGCCTGTGCGGGCGTTCACGGGCGACAGCTGAACACTCTCCGGTCCGGAGCACGGCCTATGTTACAGCATATCTCCATCGCGGGACTCGGCCCCCACGAGACCTTCTCCGCCGAGCTCGAGCCCTCGGGGACGTCGGTCCTTGCGGGCGCTTCGGAGACGGGCAAGACGACGATGCTCGACGGCCTTCTGCTCGCCCTCTGGGGCGGAAACAGCCGGGGCGGGCTCGAGGTCGGCCAGATCCGCGATGGTCACGACGAGGCCACGGTGGAGCTGGCGCTCGCAGACGGCCGCGTCATCCGGCGGGCCTTCAACCGGGAGCGACGTCAGGTCCGGACCATCCGGACAGGGACGATCCTGCGGACCTTCACGTCCGAGAAGGCGTTTCAGGAGGCTCTGGCCGAGCTCGGACGCGACCCCGAGACCGCACGCCTCGTGGTCTGCCCCATGGCATGGGCCGAGCTGCTCGACAAGAAGGGCCGCCCGCTGCGCGACGCCCTGAGCCGGATCCTGCCCCGCGGCGACACCGCGGGCGAGGTGCGGGCGCGCATGGCGGAACAGGGCTTCTCCGTGAGTGACGCCGAAGCGGCGGCGTCCGACCGGCAGATCGAGGCCTGGCGCAAGGACACGCGCGACCGGATGCACGCGGCCCGGGGCCAGGTGACCTACCTCGAGCAGCGGGTCCACGAGCTCGCCGGGGTGGAAGTCGACGCGACGCGCGACACGCTCGATGCGGCCCGCGCCACCCTCACGCAAGCGGCGGCCTGGGACGCATGGGAACGGGCCAACCGCGGACAGGCCCTCGGACGTCGGGCCGCCGAGGACCTGCGCGCCTGGGAGGCGCGTCGCGCCACCCTCGGAGACGAGCCTCCGCAGGCCGAGGCGCGCCTCGAGGCCGCCAGGGAGGCCGAACAGCTGGCCACCCAGCGCCTGCGGGGCCTGATGGAGGAGGCCACCACGGAGAAAGCCCGGCTCGACCTCGCGCGGTCCGAACTCGCCAGTCTCGAGGCGGCTGGCGACACCTGCCCGACGTGCGAGCGACCCGCATGGAACGGCGCGGCGCAGCGCATTTCGCGATCACGCGAGACCCTCGCCGAGCGCGAGGCGCAGCTCGGGGCCATCATCGCGCGCGGGCAGGCCGCACGGACCGCGCACCAGCAGGCGCGCCTCGAGGTCGAGGTCGCACAGACCGCACGGGCAGCCCACGACAGCTGGCAGGCAGGCATTGCGGCGCTCGGGCCAGCGCCGTT
This sequence comes from Pseudomonadota bacterium, assembly GCA_005788935.1. The sequence goes on along the minus strand of SYAK01000504.1, from coordinate 5,213 downwards.
CGCGCTCGCGGGCACGCATGACGTGGCCCTGTCACCGCCGTCCGAGGCCTGTCCGGATGCGACCGCCATCGCGCTTGCGAGGGAGGCGGTCGAGGCGGGCCAGGCCCACGAGGGGGCACGACGCCAACGGGCCGCCGAGCTCGAGACCGCTCGGGCGGATCTCGCGACCGCGCTCGCCGCGATGACCGAGGCGGAAGCGCTCGGCGAGCGCCTTGATGCGCTGCGCGACGCTGTGCGGGCGGCCCCGAGCGAGGTGGCTCGACGACAGACGCGGGCGCTTGGCGAGCTGGGCCCGGTGTCACTCGTCTTCGGCGAGGACCCCGCCATCGAGGTCCTGATCGACGGGCGCCCGTGGTGGCTCGCGAGCCGCGGGCGTCAGGTCGTGGCGGACCTCTGGCTCCGCGCAGGCTTGCGTCGCGCGCTCGACCTGCCGCAGCTGCCCATCGTCGTCGACAACGTGCAGGACGTCGGCGGCCAGCCCCTTCCTTCGGTCGATGGGCCCCTCATTCTCTTGCGCACGACCCACGACCGCACGCTCGTCGTCTCGCGGGGCTGACGCCACACCCCCAGGCCCCATGCGGCGAGCGACCTGCCGCGCGCGCTACGTCGGCTCGGCACGACCGCACCGAGGCTAGCACCCGGGGCGCGTCGCATCGCCCCATCGCGCCTGGGCCCGACGCCGGGGGCCAATCGGTCATGAAACAGAATGTCTCCCGTGGGTCGCCACCGCGCCTTGATTTTGCGACATTCTGTTTCACTCGTGAAACAAAACGTTTCAAACCCGAGCACCCCCACAGCCACACGCGCCGCTCACGGTCCCGAAATGGCGCGCGGCCGCGAAGGCGTCTATCGTGACCCCATGGCCGACAAACCTCGCCTCTTCCGCGACCCCGTGCACGACACCATCGCGCTGCCGCGCGACACACCGCTCGGTCGCCTCCTCGTCGAGCTCCTCGACACGCCCGAGATGCAGCGTCTGCGCCGCATCCGGCAGCTCGGGCTGACAGGCCTCGTTTACCCCGGCGCGGAGCACTCGCGCTTCCAGCACTCGCTCGGCGTCCTCTGGCTCGCCCACCAGATGGTCCAGCGCCTGTCCCACCATCACGCGATCTCCGAAGAAGAACAGGAGCTTGCCTTGCTCGGTGCGCTGCTGCACGACGTCGGTCACGGCCCGATGTCCCACGCCCTCGAGGCCGTCACGGGCCTCCGCCACGAGCGCTGGACCGAGGCCATCCTGCTCTCGCCCGAGACCCACGTCGGCCGCATCCTCGCCGCGCGCGACCGAGAGCTCCCGGCCCGCCTCGTGTCCCTCTACGCCAAGGCCCCGCTGCCCGACGGGCTCCGCCCCTTCGTTCGCGACATCGTCAGCTCGCAGCTCGACGCCGACCGCCTCGACTACATCCTGCGCGACGGGACCGCGACCGGCGTCCGCATCGGGCACTACGACATCGCGCGCATCCTCGCGCTCATCGATCTCGCCGATGGCCACCTCGCGGTCCACGGGGGCGCCCTCGAGGCCGTCGAGGGCTACCTCCTCGCCCGCTTCCACATGTACAAGCAGGTCTACCTCCACAAGACCTCGCGCGCCGCCGAGCGCATGCTTGAGGCCACCCTCAAGCGCGCGGGTGATCTGCACCGCGAGGGGCGCGGGCCCGACTTCTGGCCCGCCGGCCCCCTCGGCGAGCTCATCGCGGCCTCCGAACCCGGTCCCCGCCCGACCCGCCCACCCATCGCGGTGGAGCGCTACGCGGCCCTTGACGACACCGACGTCTGGCTCGCGATCAAGCACTGGTCGCGCGACCGTGACACTTGGCTCGCCGCCCTCTCGGCGGGGCTGCTCGACCGACGCCTCTGGAAGCCCATCCCGCTTCCCGAGGACCCCGGACGCGCCGAGGAGCTCGTCCACGCCGCCCGAAGCCTCGCCCGCGTCAAGGGCTACGACCCCGACCAGAGCGTCCTCGTCGACGCGAGCCGTGACTCCCTCTACAAGCCCTTCACGGGTGCAGCGAACCGGCATGAGGGTCCCATCCGCATCCTGGCGAGCGACGGCAAGGCCGCCTTCATCGAGGACCGGTCCTCCGTCGTCCGCATGCTCGCGAACCTCGAGGTCCGCCAGCGGCTCATCTGCGTCTACCCGCCGTTGAAGCCGCACATCAACCGTATGCTCGGCCGCTGAGGCGTCAGGCCGACCGCGCGGACGCTGCTCGGCTGGCCCTTCGCGCGCTGTCGAGCCCGCGCAGGGGGGGGCGCTGGTCGCGCCGACAGGGCCCGAGAACGGCGTCGTGCATCGAGGCGAAACGCGACGTCCACGCCCCAGGCTGGCCGGGCGCGGGCCTTCTCGCGCAGCTCACCCGGTCTCAGACGGTGAAGCTCTTCCCGCAGCCGCAGCCCTTCTGGGCGTTGGGGTTCTCGAACTGGAAGCCCGAGTAGCTGAAGGTCTCGACGAAATCGATGTTCGTCCCTTCGAGGTACGCGAGGCTCATCGCGTCGACGTAGACCGTGACGCCGTCATGCGTCACCACGAGGTCCCCCTCACGGGCTTCCTGCTCGAAGTCCATGTCGTAGGTCAGCCCCGAGCAGCCGCCGCCCACGACCATGACGCGCACGCCATGATGGTCGACCTGGTGCTGCTCGGCCATGTTGTGGATCTTGCGGGCCGCTGCGTCGGAAATGGTGATCATCGGGGCACTCCTGTGTCGGGTTCGTGCGGGGCAGCGGCGCACCGAGGCCGGGGGCGGCGCCACTCGCGCCACGATATCCGACACCGCCACCGGGAAATCAAGCCCCCGGTCGGACGTCAGTCGTCGTCCTCGTCGATGAGGGGCTCGAGGGGGCCGAGCAGCACCGGCCATGCAGCTCCGTGGATGACCTCGAGACTGTCATCGCCATCTTCCGAGCGGCTGAGGACGTGAAGCGCCTGCTGCTGCTCGTCGCCAATCGACACCACGAGCCGCCCGCCATCGCGCAGCTGCCCAAGCAGCGCTTCGGGGGGCTCCCGGGTCGCCGCCCTCACGAGGATCGCGTCGAACGGGGCCTTCTCGGACCAGCCGAGGTGACCGTTGCCGACGAGAAAGCTGACGTTCCCGAGCCCGAGGCTGCCAAGCAGCAGCTTGCGCGCGCGCGCCGCCAGCTCGGGCAGGATCTCGACGGTAGAGACCTCTTTCACGAGCGACGCCAGCATCGCCGTCAGCAGGCCCGAGCCGGTGCCGACCTCGAGCACCCTGTGGTGGGGCTGCAGGCGCAGCTCGCCGAGCATCTTCGCGGCCGCATATGGCGTGGACATCGTCTGCCCGAGACCGATCGGCACGTCGAGCTCCTCGTAGGCCTTCGACTCGAGATAGTCGGGGACGAAGAGCTGCCGGGGCACCTTGCGGAACGCACCGAGCACGCGCTCGTCGCGCACGCCGCGGCCGACGAGCTGCTGGCTGATCATGGTCTCAAGCGCGAAATCGAACACGCGCGACCTCCAGGTGGGGGAAAAGGGTGGCGCACCGTGTCAGAACCGACCCGCCAATGCAACGATGCGCAACGTCCCGACCGGAAAGCCGCATGCCACCGGCCTCAAGACTCGCGACGGAGGTGCCGCGCGCGTTACGGTGTCGCCGTCGGAGGGGAACCCTGCGGGGGCGTCGCGCCCGCGGCGAGCAGCCCGAGCAGGCGCTCGGCCGTCTCGGGGTCAAGGCCTCCGCCGCGCGAGGACAGCGCGACGGCCTCGCGCGCGAGCGCTCGGTATACCAGCCCGATGTCCTCGGACGCAGCCCCGAGCGCCGCGAGGTGACGTGAGACCGTCTCGAGGTCCCCGCGCGCCACAGGCCCCGTGACGACGCGCTCGGGCGGACCGAGCGCCAGGTTCTCGACAGTCGAGCGCATCAGCGCGAGAAGTGCCGGGTGTGCGTCGGCCTGTGACAGCCCAGCGAGGCCCATCAGCTGCAACCCTTGCGCGAACAGCGCGGTGGCGTGACCGGCCACGGTTACGGCGGCGGCGTGATAGAGCGCCTTCGCGCCGCGTTCGGCCAGAACGACCGGGGTCAGACCACAGGCGGCTGCCAGCGCGTGCGCGACCACGACCGCCTCGGGGTCGCCGTCAAGCCCCGCAAACGCCCCGAGCGGTCCGGTGCCAGACGCGCCCGCGAGGGCCACGAGCGGATGCAGCGCCCCGCAGGCCCTCGGAACGGCCTGGGACCGGCGGATGGCAAGGCCTGGCGTGACGCCGGAGAGGTGCAGCCAGCACTCTGCGACCGCGCCAGGTCTGTCGCCAAGCGCTTGCGCGACGCCATCCAGCTCGCCATCCCGCACCGCGAGGATCACGACATCGACTGCCGGCCTCGCCCCGAGCGGGACCGCATCGTGGCGCCGCTGCTGCCACGCGACCACATGCCCCGCGGCCTCCCAGCGCGGGACCAGGGCGCGCGCGGCCCGCCCGTCACCGACGATTCCAAGCCTCACAGGTAGATGCCTCGCGCGCGGATCATCCGCTCGACTGCGTCGGGGACCATCCACCAGAATGGCTCGCCCGACGCGCGGCGGCGGCGCACCTCAGAGGATGAAATGGCAGGCAACGTATACGTCACGGGCGCATCGGGGGCCTCGACGCCCTCACGCCCGAAGACCATGAGCCGCCCGCCGAGCAGCGCCTCGAGCCGCGACCAGTCGTGCCAACGAGGCCGCTCGCGCCAGGTGTCGGCCCCCTGGATGAGGGTGAACTCCCAGTGTGGATTTTCAGCAAGGAGATGCGCGACCGTGTTCACCGTGTAGCTCGGCGCGGGCAGCGTGGCCTCCACCGGGTTGACGACGACGCGCGGTCCAAGGGGCCCGAGAGCGGCCTCGAGCAGCGCGACCCGGGTCGCGAGGGGCTCGAGGGTCTTGCCAAAGGCATGGTCCGCGACGGGCAGGACGTGCACCGCGTCAAAGCGCCCCGAACAGAGCGCGAGGGTCACGGTCAGGACGTGCCCGACGTGGGGCGGGTTGAAGCTGCCTCCGTACAGCGCGACGCGGTAGGGCGTGGTCATCGGTGGGCTCCTTCGTGCTTCGTGCATCATGCGGCGGCGCGGGACTGGCCCCCGAGGTCACGTCTCCGCGTCGAACCGGAAGGCGGCGGCCTCGGCGTCCCCCTCGGCGAGGGTTTCTGCGAGACCGCGACCGGCGTCGATGGCCTCACGGAGGCGCGTGGACCCCCACAGGAGGTCGATGGCCGGGACATCCGTCACGAATTC
>SYAK01000503.1 GCA_005788935.1 Pseudomonadota bacterium | reverse complement strand
TGTGGACGACCGCGACCGAGCCCGCGCGGTGGGGATGGGCGTTGGCCTCCGTCGGCGGCCCGTGCGTCGCCCAGCGGGTGTGCCCGATGCCGACCGTGCCCGCGAGCGGGGCGGACGCGAGGCGTCGCACGAGCTGGTCGAGCTTGCCCTCGGCGCGGCAGGTGTGCAGGACGCCGCGATCACCGGGGATCGCCACGCCCGCCGAGTCATAGCCGCGGTATTCGAGGCGCCGCAGCCCGTCGATGAGGACGTCTGTCGCCTGCTGGTGCCCGATGTAGCCGACGATTCCGCACATGGCGAGCCTGTCTTCCCGGTGTCGTTGGAAATAGGTTGCGGTCAGGGATGCTTTTCGGCAGGCGCATGGGTCACCTTGCGCGGCAGCGGCGCGTGCGACGGGTCGTCCGAGACGGGTGGCGCGCTCTCGGGGCGCTCGCCGCGACGCGAGAGCGGCGAGGTCACAGGCCCGACAGCGGGCGGGGCGGCCGGCCCCTCGTCCCGTGGCTTTGCCTGCTTCGCGGCCAGACGCGGCTTGACGCGGCGCTCGAAGTAGCCAGCCACCTCGCTCTGCGGCGTGCGCGAGACCGCGAGGCTGCCCGCGGGGACGTCGCGCGTGACGGTCGTGCCCGCGCCGACGACAGCGTTGCGGCCGACGCGGACGGGCGCCACGAGCTGCGTGTCGCTGCCGATGAAGACGCCGTCCTCGATGACGGTCTGGTGTTTGTCGATCCCGTCGTAGTTACAGGTAATCGTGCCCGCCCCGATGTTGACGTCGCGCCCGACCTCCGCGTCGCCGATGTACGCGAGATGCGAGGCCTTTGACCCCGGCCCGAAGCGCGACTTCTTGACCTCGACGAAGTTGCCGATGCGCGTCCGCTCGCCGAGCTCGGTGCCAGGCCGCAGGTGGGCGAACGGCCCGACAGTTGCGAGGCTCGCGATGCGCGCGCGGTCGCCGACCGAGTACGGCAGGACATGGACCCCGTCGCCGAGCTCGCAGTCGGTCAGCACGACGCCCGCGCCGACCTCGCAGCCGCGGCCGATGCGGGTCATGCCGAGCAGCTGGACCTGCGGACCGAGCACCGTGTCCTCGCCGATCTCGACGGCCGCGTCGATGCGGATGGAGGCGGGGCTGCGCATGCTGACACCGCGCGCCATCCACGCCTCGCGCAGCGTCGTCAGCGCCACCTCTTCGAGCTCCGCGAGCTGGCTGCGGGTGTTGACGCCGCGGACCTCGTCGGGGTCGGTCAGGACGTGCGACGCCACGCGCTTGCCGTGGTCGGCCGCCCAGGCCGCGGCGTCGGTCAGGTACAGCTCGCCCTGCGCGTTGTGCGGGGCGATGTCGGCGAGGGCCTGCCGCAGCATGGCGGCGTCGGCGACGCACGGCCCGGCGTTGACCTCGCGGATGGCGAGCTCGGCGGGGGTCGCGTCGCGGTGCTCGACGATGGACCGGACGTGGCCTGCCGCGTCGCGCACGATGCGGCCGTAGCCTGACGGATCGTCAGCCATGAACGACGACAGCGTCAGCGCGTGGTGACCGTCTGCGTGGACGTGGAGCAGGTGTCCGAGCGTCGAGGCCGAGAGCAGCGGCGTGTCCCCGTACAGGATGAGGAGCCGCGACGCCGTCCCGACGAGCGGGAGCGCGCAGGCGACCGCGTGTCCCGTGCCGCGCTGCTCGGCCTGCAGCGCGAACTGGATGGGCCAACCCGGAAAAGACGCCGTCACCGCCTCGCGCACGGCGTCGGCCTGGTGACCGACGACCACGACGACCTCGTCGGCACCCGCCCGCAGCGCGGCATCGAGCGGTCCGAACAGCATGGGCCGCCCGAGGAACGGGTGGAGCACCTTGGCGAGCGTGGACTTCATTCGCGAGCCCATGCCTGCGGCGAGGATGATGGCGGCGGTGCGGGCCATGGGGCTTCTCCGGGGGATGGGGCGCGGCGCGGAGGCGCGAGACGGGACGATAACGCCGCAAGGGCGAGGCGCCAACTGCGCAGGTCGGGGCGGGTCTCAGCGCCCGACGGGCTCGGTGACGATGACGAGCCCCTTCAGGCCGCGCGTCGGGTAGCCGAAGTTCCGGAACGGCAGCGGGCGGGCGGGCTGGGACGCGAAGAGCGCGCGCATCGCGACCTGCCCCGAGCTCGTCGGGTTGAAGACGGCCGTGTCGAAGCCGCCCCAGACCGACTGTTTCCAGGCGCCCGCCTCGAGGTGCTGCGGGCTGATGCCCGTCGAGTCCGAGACCATCCAGACGATGTGGGCCTTCAGGTAGTCGCGCATCATGCTGAAGATGTTGTGCCAGAGCAGGTGGCTCGCGGCCTTGGTCATCGCGGCGACGCGGCCCTTCTGGCGGAGGTGCTTCAGGACGCGGTCGTCGAGGGCGAGCTCGCCGTTGGCGAGGTTGGCCTGGAAGTGGCGGTAGATGCGCAGCTTCGTCTCGCCCTTCTTGCGGTACGTCAGCTCGTAGCTCGCTGCGAGGTCGTTGCGCTTGCGGATCCCGATCCGCCCGGTCCCGAGCTTCGCCGACGCCGCCTCGAGGTCCCGGTCGACCACCGCGCCGTCTGGCGTCAGCTCGATGATGCGCAACCCGACCGGCTCGTAGCCGTGGACCGCGAGCCCGACGAGCGCGAAGGAGAGCTGGGGCGGGACCGGGAAGCTCTTCAGCGCCGCGAGATCGAGCGTGCGGTTGTGGTTCCAGCGGACGAGCTCGGCGATGAAGTCGCGGTGGTAGACGAGCGCCCGGGAGAGCGTCTCGGGTGCGAGCGTCCGGACGCCGCGCGGGTCGCCGCCCGCCTCGAGCGAGACCGAGGTGAGCTCCTCCATGTCGGGAAAAACGACGAGCGCGGTCAGGAGGTCGCCACCACCAAAGGGATAAACGACGGTCTTTGGAAGCGTGTTCGGAACGATCCCCCGAAAGAACGGCTCGGCCCCGGCGAGCCAATCCTTGCGATAGGTCGCGACCGTCCGCGCGAGGCCATCACAGTGGGCCTTGCCCGCCTTGGAGTTCGCGAAGGCCGCGCCCTCGGGCGAGTCGACGCCGGCGTCGCAGGCGACTGCGCGCGCGAGGAAGCGCACCTCGG
>SYAK01000502.1 GCA_005788935.1 Pseudomonadota bacterium | reverse complement strand
TGCATGAGAGCCGTCGTCGTCGATGATTCCTTTGCCATCCGCATGATGCTCACCCGCGAGTTGAAGAAGCTTGGCTTCGACGTGGAAGCCTTCGAGTCGGGGGACGCGGCCCTCGAGGCGATGCCGACGCGCCCGGCCCCCGACGTGTTCCTCGTCGACTGGGTCATGCCCGGCACGGACGGGCTCGAGGTGGTGAAGCGCCTGCGCGCCGAGCCCAGATTCGAGAATTCCTTTGTGATGATGGTGACCTCCGAGACCCTGGACACCCGCGTCAAGGCCGCCTACGCGGCCGGTGCGGACGAGTACATGATGAAGCCTTTCTCGTCGGACGCGCTGCGCGAGAAGCTCGAGCTCCTCGGCTTTGCCTGGAGCGCCTGAGTGGGACCCGCACGCGAGAGGGCTCGATGATGACAGATGTAACGGCCGCCAGCGGCCATCGCGGCCCGCAGGACGAACCTCCCGGCTCGGCTCAGGAGGCGCCCCCCGTCGATCCGGGCCTCGACCGGATGCGGCATTATCTGCTCGACCGGACCGGCGTCCGCATCCCGTCGGATCAGGCCTACTTCTTCGAGTCGCGACTTCGCCGCATCATGACGAGCGTGAGTGTGTCGACCTTCGATCAGCTCGTCGGCGCGATGCAACGCGACACAGCGGAGTCCCGGGCGTTGACCGACCGCGTTGTCGACGCGCTGATGACGCACGAGACGAGCTTCTTCAGGAATCCTGAGGTCTTTCGGAAGCTCCAGTCCGCGCTCATCCCCGAGGTGACGGCGCGGCTCGGCCCGAAGGCCGACCTCCGGCTGTGGTCGGCCGCTGCGTCGACAGGGCAGGAGGCGGTGAGCCTGTCGATTCTGATGCACGAAATGGGCCATCAGCGCCCGTACAGCATCCTCGGGACCGACATCGGCGTCGCGACGATCGACAAGGCCCGCGCGGGGGCCTACTCGGTGCTCGAGACCAACCGAGGGCTCTCGGGACTCCAGCTCAACCGCTGGTTTGAGCGCGAGGGCGCGAGCTTCCGTTCGGTCCCGAGCGTGCGCAACCCCATCTCCTTCCGCGTCCACAACCTGCTCGAGCCGATGGCGGCGACGGCGCCGTTCCATGTGGTCATGTTGCGCAACGTCCTCGTGTACTTCGACGAGGCCTCGCGCATGCGGACCTTTGAGAACGTCGCGCGGGTCGTCGCACCAGGCGGCGTGGTCGTGCTTGGCACCGGTGAGCAACTGCTGAATATTCCTGAGCATCTGTTCACGCGTCACATTGAGGAGCGCGTGGCCTGGCTCTGCAGGAGAGGCTGACCCCCATGAACCTTGGACTCGATGACCTCCGCATGATGGCTGGCGCCGTCTTCGAAATGTTCGGCCTGCAAGCCCCGGAGGGTGACCCGGAGGCCCCGACTGCAGCCGTCATCTGGGCGCATGTCAGCCTCGGGGATGGAGGGCTCGCGCTCGATGTCGGGCTCGATCGCCACGGGTTGTCCTGCTTCGTGATGGGCTTCTCCGACGCGGTCGCGGCCGGGCAGCACGACCCGCGCTACGAGTCCGCCGCCATCTGCGAGGTGGCGAACGTCATCGGTGGGAACCTCCGCGGCGTGCTCGGGGTGTCGGGACCGCTGGGGCTGCCTGCGGTCGCCACCGGACCGCGTCCTGAGGCCGAGTTGGTCGGCTTCGCATCGGACACCGCGGGCCAGATCTGGCTCGGCCTGACCGGAATCGCGGTCGATGGCTGAGCCGACGCCCCCGCTGCGTCCGTTGCGCGTCCTGATCGTGGATGACTCGGGGGCGACCCGCCTCGCGATGTCGTCGGCGATGAACCGTCTGTCGGGAATCGAGTTGCTCGGGGCTGTCTCGACCATCCAGGAGGCCCTGCAGAAGATTTCCGACCTCATCCCCGACGTCGTGACGGTCGACAAGAACCTCGACGACGAGGACGGCGGCGACCTCATCGAGCAGATTCATACGCATTTTCCGCACGTCATCCCGATCCTCGTGACCGGCATGACGGCCGAGCAGGTCGCCCCGACGCTCGAGCGTTTCGGGGACCGCCCCGTGGAGTTCCTCGGCAAGCCGTCACGCAAGATGCGCTTCGACGAGTGGGTCGACGGGCCGCTCGCGGCGGCCATGGACCGGGCGCGTCGGGCCGCGCGGGCCGCCGTGGCGGCCATGACGGAGCGTCGCGTCCGACCTGCCAACGTCATCCAGTACTGGCCCGACCTCATCCTCGTCGGCGCCTCGACCGGCGGCCCCGCGGCCGTACGGGCCTTTCTCGCGGGCCTGCCACCGACCTGCGGCGCGCCCGTCGTCATCGCGCAGCACATGCCACCCGTCTTCACGAAGGTCTTCGCCGACCAGCTGAACCGCCAGCTTGACTGGCAGGTGAACGAGGCCGCCGCTGGCAAGGCGATCCACCCCGGCGGCGTGTGGATTTGCCCGGGGGACCGGCACCTGACGCTGTCGCGCGAGGGCAAGACGTGGACGACGCAGCTCGACGATCGGCCGCACCTGCACGGGTGCCGTCCCGCTGTCGATCACCTCTTCACCTCGGTCGCAGACCGTATCATCGGCTCCATCGGGGTGGTCGTTCTGACCGGCATGGGCGTCGACGGTCGCGCCGGTTGCCTGCGCCTCCGTGAGGCTGGGGGCCAAAACGTCCGGATCCTCGCCCAGAGTGAGGCGTCGAGCGCTGTCTACGGCATGCCGGCCGCGGTCATCGAGGCGGGCCTCGCGGATGCCAACGGCGCGCCCGAGGAGCTTGGCATGATGTTGCGCTTCGAGCGGACTTCGAGCCGCAGGCGCCCGTGAAACCAGGCCCCGGGAGACCGAGATGTCAACTGGCATGACCCAGCTGTCCGCGGCCATCACCGCGGAGACCAAAGAAAAGCTCGACCGGTTCACGGACGAGTTCGGGTTGAAGAAGAACTTCGTCGTCGAGCAGGCCCTCCTGTATTTCATGGAGGCGCGCCGGGCCCTGCCGGACGAGGCCCTCGTCCCGGCGCGGCTCGTGCTCGAGAACCGGGCCTTCGACGCCGTCGTCGATGCAGTCGTCACGGGCCGGGGGCGCGGCTGAAATGAGTGAGCTGGTGTTCGAGCTGCGCCGCATCCGGACGGGTGACTCGGTCGACGTCTTCACCTGCGGCGACCCGGGGACGGACCGTTTTCTGCGCTACCACGCACTGCCGGCGCAGACGCCCCGAGGGCTCACGTCGACGTGGGTGGCGCTCGCGACTGGCACGCGTACGGCGCCTGTCGTGGCTGGCTTTCTGACGACCTCGACCGCGAGCCTCGACCGGGCCCGGTTTCCGGACGCGGCGCTGATGCGTCGACTGCCAGGCTATCCGCTGCCCGTGTTACGGGTGTCGCGCCTGGGTGTGGCGAACGGCTTCCAGCGGCGGGGGCTCGGGGCCGCGCTGCTGCGGCACGCTGAGACGCTCGCCGCGCTTGTCGCAGCGCCTGGTGGCGTCGTGGTCGCCGGACTGGTTGTCGACGCGCCGACCTCGGGGATGGCCTTCCTTGAGAAGCGAGGCTTCGCGCGCCTCGGGGGACGGATCCTCGAGGGCGCGCTGCATGGCGGGCCGGCGCCATACTTCAGGGCCCTTCCAGCGTCAGCCCCAGCCGCGAAGGCGTGATTCCTCGCGCCGGTAGAGGGCGAGGGCGTCGACGATGACGGCGTTGGCCTGCTCCGCGCCGATAAGGTCCTCGACCGTGACGGACTTGTTCTCGAGGATCTTGTAATCCTCGAAAAATCGACGGATTTCGCGACCAATGTGGCTCGGCAGCTGGGTGATGTCGGTGTAGTCCGAGAAGGCCGGGTCGTTGACGTGGACCGCGATGATCTTGTCGTCGGGCTGACCCTGGTCGAGCATGTGCATGACCCCGATGGCCCGGGCGCGCATGATGGTCAGCGGGACGACGGGCTCGTGGCCGAGGACGAGGACGTCGAGCGGGTCCATGTCCCCGCAGTAGCTGCGCGGGATGAAGCCGTAGTTCGCGGGATAGATGACCGAGCTGTAGAGGACCCGGTCCACGCGCAGCAGGCCTGTCGGCTTGTCGAGCTCGTACTTGACGCGTGATCCCTTCGGGATCTCGATGACGGCGTTGAAGCCGCTGGCGACGTCGTCGGGATTGTTGGGGAGATCATGCCAGGGGTGGGCCATCGGATCCTCGCGGGTGTGGATGCGGCGCGGGTGCGCCTTGTCCGAGGGAGTGTGGCGGAAGGCGGGGCGCGCGTCGAGGAAGTCGGCGGACGGGAGGACCTGAGCGAGCAAGAACATCGCAACGAGGCGCGGCGTGGCATGAGGCGTGCAGCGCCGTCTCCCGCGGCGGCGTCAGGTTCGACGCGCCGGGGGAGGACAAGCATGGATCGCTTTCATGACAGGACGGATGCAGGGCGCAGGCTCGGGGTGCTGCTGCGCAACCACGCGCTCGAACGGCCAGTGGTCATCGGCCTGCCGCGCGGGGGCGTGCCGGTGGCGCTCGAGGTGGCGCGGGCGCTCGGGGCGCCGCTCGACATCCGCACGGTCCGCAAGGTCGGGGTGCCTGGAAATCCGGAGCTCGGGGCCGGCGCCGTCGCGGAGGGTGGCGGGGTGGTCCTGAACAGGGCCGTGATGGCCGAGATGGGGCTGTCGGAGGGGGCGCTGCAGGGGGCCATCGCGCGAGCCACCGAGGAGGCGAACGCGGTCGGGGCGCGCCTCCGAGGGGCTTGCCCGCGGATCAGGCTGCGCGACCGGACGGTGGTGATCGTGGACGACGGGCTCGCGACAGGTGGCACGATGCGGGCCGCGATCGCGACGGTGCGGGAGGAGGGCGCGCGGAGCGTCATCGTCGCGGTGCCAGTCGGACCACCCGACACCTGTGCCTTCGTGGCCCGCGAGGTGGACCGCCTCGTGTGCCCGGACCAACCCATCAACTTTCATGCGGTTGGGCTGTGGTACGACGACTTTCCACAGCTGACTGACGAGACCGTCGCGCGCATGCTCACCGCGGCCCAGCTCGAGCGGGCGGACACGGAGCCGCAGGTGGCCCTGCCGATCGCGATAGGTGTCGCGCGCGAGGTTTTGCGCATCCCCTCGGCCGGGGCCTGGCTCGAGGGGGAGCTGGAGGCGCCGCTGGGGGCGAGCGCGCTGGTGGTCCTGGCACACGGGAGCGGCTCGAGTCGACACAGCACGCGCAACCGATTCCTCGCACGCGCGTTGCGCGATGCAGGATTCGCAACACTGCGACTCGACCTGCTGACAGGCGAAGAGTCGGCGCGGGCCCTCGCCAAGGCGGATGGCCCCGCGGTCGAACCCGAGATCCCGGCCCTTGCCGCGCGGCTCGCCGCCGTCGTGGACTGGGTGCGCCAGGCCCCGCGCTTTGCCGGGATGCCGACGGGGCTGCTGGGTGGCAGCTCGGGGGCGGCGGTGGCCCTGATGGCGGCAGCCGAGCGCCCGTGGGACGTCTGGGCGGTCGTGTCCCGCGGGGGGCGCCCGGACCTCGTCAAGGAAATCCTGGGAGCTGTGCGCGCGCCCACCCTGTTCATCGTGGGCGGCAAGGACGCGGGCGTGCTGTCCCTCAACCAGGACGCGATGGCGCAGCTGAGCGCCCCGCGGCGGCTCTCCATCGTGCGGAACGCTGGGCATCTCTTCGAGGAGCCCGGCGCGCTCGAAGAGGTGGCCGACCTCGCAGTCGCCTGGTTCGCGGAGCACATGCCGCGCGAGGCCGCACCGCCCGCGTTTCGTCACCGCAGCGGGTGGGCGTCGCCGGCCGAGGTCCACGCCAGGATGCCGTGGCCAGAGGACATGCCGGATTGACGGCGGGCCCGAGAACGGTGTTCACAAGGGCCTCGCGAGCGGACGCGAGGCCTTGTGAATGCCGTTCACTTTCCGAAGACGCGCGGAAAGCTCCGGGGCGCCTTCCTGGTCCGGGCGCAGCCGTTGTCGGGGTCGAGGAAGCAGACGCTGATCGCGCGGCGGGGCAGGGGCGTGTCGTTGCGACCCGATGCATGCCAGACGAGGTTGTGGAGCATGACCACGTCGCCTGGGCGGGCGGACACGCTGACGGCCGGGAAGGCCACCCCCGGATCGGCCTCGGGACCGATGTGCGCCGCCACGTGGGCGGGCGGGACGACCCCGCCGAGGCGGCTCGCGAGACCGGCCTTGTGGCTGCCGACGGCGAAACGCATGGCCCCCGAGGCCTCGGTGGCGTCATCGAGCGCCAACCAGAACTGGATGAGCGGGTCGCGGGCGAGCCCCCACAGCTGCCCGCCATCCTGATGCCAGGGGAGATCCGTGCCGCCGCCAGTCCCGCCGTCGGCGTCGCGTGCGGCCTTGTTCATCAGGATCGCGCGGTAGACCGGGAGGCCGCGGCCCGCCGTGTCCGGGTGGCCAGCGCGCTCGGCGGCCTCGCGGGCGAGACGCTCAAAGAGCGGGTTCGTCAGCCAGCGAAACATGACCGGGTCCCGCTCGAGCTTCTCGAGCTTGCGATATCGGGGCGTCGGGCCGGTCCAGCCGACCCCGAGCGGTGCGTCGTCCCAGACGCCGTTGTCGGCGTCACGCTGGTAGAAGAACGGGCGGTGATCGACGCGGCCGAGCAGCAGGTCATCGGCGCGCTCGCGAAGGGCGGCCACGGCGCTGGGGGTCGCGACGTTTGGCAGGTATGCGAATCCCTGTGCGTCAAAGGACTCGAAGAGTGGTCGCGAGGGCGCATCGAGCCAGTCGGAGTTCAGCCACGGCTCAGCGGGCATGGCGCGGCTCCGTGCCGAGCTGAGCGCGGTGGATGGCGTCGACGCGGCCCTGCTGCTCGGGCGTCAGTGGCGCGGAGAGCGCGCACAGCGGCGCTGTGAGGTGCGACGCTTCGCCAGGCCCGAGGATCACCCGATCCACCCCGGGCACCGCGAGGAGCCATGCGTAGGCGAGCTCGGCGAGCGGCCTCCCTGCGTCTGCTGCGACCTCGGCGAGGGCCCGCGTCGACCGGAGGAGGGTGTCGCTGAGGTAGCGCCTCTGGTAGAGCCCGTTCCGCTCGAAGCGCGTCCCGGCGAGCGCTGGTGCCCGCCGCAGCGTGTCCGCGTCCACCGCGTCGAGGAAGCGGCTGGTCAGGAGCCCGCCTGCGAGCGGGTTGTAAACCCATGTCGGCAGGCTGTAGCGGCGCGCGAAGCCGAACCACTCGAGGTCGAGCGTTCGCACGAGCGGGTTGTACAGCTGTTGGGCCGCGACAGGTCGCGGGAGGCCGAGGCGGTCGCAGGCATGCAGGACCTCGAGCGCCTGCCACGCGGCGAAGTTCGAGAGCCCGAAGGCGCCGATCCGGCCGTCATCGAGGGCCGCAGCGAGGGCCCCAAGGGTCGCGTCGACCGGTGTCTCCGGGTCGGGGACGTGCAGAAACAGGAGGTCGACCCGGGTGCGCCCGAGGCGCGCGAGGCTCGCCGCAAGGCCGTCCCGGATGGCGGCTGGGGAGAGGCCTTCGCGCCGCCAAAGCCCGACCTTGGTCGCGACCTGAACCTCGGGTGCGTCCGAAAGCAGGCGGCCAACGAGGCGCTCAGACGCGCCGTCTCCGTAGAGGTTCGCGGTGTCGACCCAGGCGATTCCGGCCGCGCGGGCTGCGTCGGTCAGCGGCCGGGCCAAGGCCTCCGGTGTGCGCCGCCCGAGGTTCATGGCGCCAAGGACCAGGCGCGCCCCGGCCGCGGTGGCGTCGGGCGCGGCCGCGCTCACTCCCCGGTGACCCGGATCCCGGTCAGGCGAAAGCTGCGGCGCGCCTGGTTGTTGAGGGCCATCGACCACATCCCGGACCCGAGCTCGCTCCCGTCGGGCCGCACCAGCGTCACGGTGCGCCCGCTGTTCTCGACCACGATGTCTGCGTCGTTGCGCGCGGCTCCGGCCGTGTCCCCCAGCGTGTAGCGCACGGCCCCGCCGCGCTTGAACGCGGCCTCGACGTCGAGCGTCACGCCGCCACCCCAGTTGCCGACCGCATCGAGCGTGATGACCCCCTTCTTTACACCTTCAGGCACTTCGATTGCGTACTGCAGGTAGCCCGGCACGTAGCCGGGGTAGGGGTTGACCTCGAAGATGCGCGTCCCCTCGTGTCGCGGCGGAACCGCAGCCGCAGCGACGCGCTCGATGGGGACGACGCGCTCGCACGCGATAAGGTTGCGCGACGCGAAGAACCCCCCGACCTTTTCGGCCGTCTCGGCGCCGTAGATCTCTCGCGCCGCCTCGATGGTGGCGTTGGCGGCCGCGTCGAAGTCACTCGCCTCGGTCAGCTGAAGCACTGCGTACAGGGCGATGGAGTCGGCGGCGAGCTTGCCGAGCACGTCACGCATTTCCCACAAGGCTGCCGAGAAGATCTGCGAGTCCACGTGGACCTCGGCCACGAGGTCATCGGGACAGCGGCGTACGGAGCGCATGTCGCGGGCGTAGTTCTCCGAGGCGTCTTCTTCGCTCGCGAGGCCGCAGAAGTCGGACGGCACGAGACCGTTGAGCGCGTACTGCCCGACCTGCGCCTCGTTCGTCATCGTGCCCGCGAAGTAGTCGGCGTACGCCTCGTTCAGGGCGCCTGGCAGCATGTTGATGCCCTGCGCGTCGAGGAATGCGCCCGAGAGGCGGGTGGCGCCGAGGATCGCGTGGGTGTACTCGTGGTAGATGACCGTGGCGTCGTGCGCGAAGTTGCGCGTCCCAGAGCCCGAGAACACGATCGCGTCGCCGGGCGTGTCGTTGAGCGTGAGCCCGGTCATGAGATATCCGAGCGCCTCGCGGGGCACGTAGGCCGCGTTCGACCAGACAGTCCAGCCGTCACAGGCCGACACCCACGTCTGGATGTTCGTGATGGCGTTGAGGCTCTCGTCACGGTCCTTGATGCCGTAGAAGTCGCTGTAGAAGCTGTGGATTGCGGTCATGTGATGGTACATCATGACCTCGGCGAGGCGGCCGTCGTCGGGAAGCGCGCCCGGGGGCGCGGACGGGTCGACGAGCGTCTCGGGCAGGTGCAGGTAGTTCCCGTCGACCGCGGACGCCTTGAACTCCGGTACGCACGACACGAAGTCGATGGTGTCACCGTTGGGCATCTCGTACTGCGACTTCGCGCCGCGCTCGCGGTCGGGCGTGCAGCTGCGCACGCGGGCGAACTGACCATGCAGCGTCGCGGGCGGGTCGGAGAGCCCGTTGAGACCGACGAGCGAGGTCTGCGGCGTCGTCAGCGGGTCGACCGCGAAGACCCGCGCGAGCGGCCCGTCCGGGAGCGGCGTTGCGGTGTCCTCGGGTGGCGCCGCGTCTTCGCTTGCGACGTCGGCCGCGACGTCCTCGGGGGGCGCGGTGTCGGTTGTCAAGACCACGTCATCCCCGCACGCGGAGAGGGCGGCAAGGGCGGCGGGGAGGCTCAGGTGGCGCATGTCAGGGCTCCTCCTCGGCGTTGCGCTGCGGTGGGTGGGCGAGGCTCTGATGAGGCCCGGCCTGTGCGTGACGCAAGATCGCGCCGTCGCGGGCATCGACCCAGATGAAGAAGTGGGCCACGACAGGCACGACCGCGGCCGGCACCCGCCAGGCGAGACGCGTCGCGCCGCCGAGGCCCGTTGGGAGGATGACAAGGGTCGCAGTCTCCGGCATCGCCTTGACAGCGAAGCGGTCCTCGACGGCACGGCCAGCGGCGGCGGCGTCGATTCGGGGCGCGAGGCTCGCGGGCGGCTGCAGCGGGTCGGCGTCCGAGCCCAGCGAGACCACCCTCAGCGCGGCGTCAAGCGTGACCGTCCACGCGCGGCCCTCGACGGGGAGGCCCCCGACCTTCTGCCGCAGCCGGACGATGTGCCGGACCACTTCGCCAGCAGGCCCGCGAAGCCGCGGCGACTGGATGTCGACCGCGTCGAAGTCGCCCGAGGACAGGCGCAGCACGTCGCGATTGGCCTGCAGGAAGCCGACCGCGCGGGCCACGAGGTCGGTGCCCGTGGTCGCCACGGCGAGGCCGTGAAGCTGCCGCGGCGTGGAACCGTCGGCTGCGAAGCGAACGCGCACACCTGGGCCGAAGCGGCCCACGAGGGACGCCTCAGGACGGGTCACGGAGGTGCTGAGGGCCGGCGGAGCGGCGCTTGCTGGGGTGCCTCCGAGGAGGGCCGCGCAGGTCGTGGCGAGGAGGGTCCGTCTCATGGGCTGGCCTCGAGGGTCCGGGGTGCGGCGCGTCAGGTGGTTCGCCGGGACCTCGTAACACGGTTCGCGCGCGTTCGGCGTTCCAAAATCGGGACGCTGCGGTCCGGGGCCCCGTCACATTGGCGTCGCGGCGCGAGGGGTCCCAAGGAGCTCGGCCTCGTCCCGGTCAAGGAGCGCCTTGAGCAGCGGGTGTTCGAGGCGGCGCGCGACGGTGATGGCGTGGAAGCTCTCTGCGACCCCGGGCACGACGCAGAGCTCGTGCAGGCGCCCCTCGCGGAGCTCGTCGACGACCACGACGGACGGCACGAGGGCGAACGCCGAGGTGTCCCGCGCGAGCAGTCGCAGCGTGGCCATGTCGTCGACCTCGGCGAGCACTCGGGGGCGCAGGCCGGCCCGCTCGCACAGGGCATCGAATTCGAGCCTCAGGCCGCTTGTCGGGCCTGGCAGGACGAGCGGGCGGGCGAGCACGTCATCGGGAAACGAGAAACCGGGCATCGGCTCCGTCGACACGACGCTCGCGGGCTGACGGGCGAGGCGGCGGGTGCGAAAGGGCGTACCTGGCTGGGCGGGCTGGTTCGAGAGCACGACGTCGAGCGCGTGTAGCTCGAGCCGCGCGAGCAGCTCGGCGTGGCTCCCGGCGGACAGCTGCAGCGAGGCCTCTTCGCGTTCGAGCAGCGGGCGGACGAACGAGCGCTGGAAGTTCCGCGACAGGGTCGCGACCGCGCCCACCCGCAGCGGGGTGCGGCGTGTGTAGCCCTCCTCGAACGTGGCGACGAGCTCGCGGCCTGTCGCGAAGATGACCTCGGCCTGCGCGAGCGCGACCCGCCCGGCCTCCGTCAGCGTGAGGCCCCGCCCCACGCGGGCGAAGAGCGCCTCGCCGAGCTGCGCCTCGAGGGCGCGGATGCCGCTTCGTGCGACGCGAGGGGGCCGCGTCGTTGACGGACGAGGTCCTCTTCGACCTTCTCGCCCGGGTGGCCACCGTCTGCCGCTGGATGCATGTCGAGCAGCTCGAGACCCACGACGGCGCGCTCGCCTATACACGGGCCCAAGGGGAGGATTGAAGCCCTTGATGCCGCCCAGC
>SYAK01000501.1 GCA_005788935.1 Pseudomonadota bacterium | reverse complement strand
TAGCTGTCTCGCGTCTTCAGGCCCTCGTCGGCGCAGACTTCGCGGCGGGGGAGGAACTCGGCCTGCAGCGACCAGCCGTGCCACTTCGCGATGAGATCCACCTCGGTGTGGAAGAGGTCGGCCTGCAGTGCGGTCCCGGTGTCCGCGTGGCCGAGGGGGAGGCATTGGGCCTTCGGCTCGCCAGCCTCCGACTCGCCGAGCGAGTTGAAGCAGCCAATCGTCGAGCGCGCGCGGGAGGTGCCCTGGTTGAGGGCCGCTCCGGCGCCAATGCCGAGGACGGGCTTCGACGTGTCGGCGCGGAAGTCGAACTCCGTGTAGTCCTGCTGCTTCGGGTCGAGCTTGTATTCGAGGCGCGCGACGTAGAGCAGCCCGGTGTCGTCGTTGAGGACGTTGCGCCCGTTGCCGCCCGAGACGCCCGCGACGAGGCCGAGGTGGCCCTCGCCGTCGAGCTGGTCGAGGCCGAACCACAGCCCGGCGTCGCGGTCGAGATTGAGCTCGGCGTTGACGATGGTGCGGTCGACATACGACAGCGCCGACGATGAGATGACGCGCTCGCGGCCGAAGGGGACCTTGCCCTGGCCGAAGCGCAGGTGGAAGGCCGACGACGGGCGCCAGGTCAGCATCGCGTCGCGCACGATGCTCGGGAAGTCCGGATCGAGGTCACCGGGGGCGAAGCCGAGCTGGATGTAGAGCTCGACGTCCTGCTTTGGCATGGCGGCGCGCATCGCGAGGCGGAGGCGGCGCGGAACGAAGCCCACCTCGGCCGGGCCGTCATCGGGAAGCTCGGCGACACCGCGGAGCTGCGCGCGGGTGCGGAGGTTCAGGGTCAGGTCACCCTTCGAGCTGCGGAAGGTGAGGCCCTTGCCAAGCGCGCCATCGAAGGAGCCCTCGGAGGCGACAGGCGCGTGGGCGGCCTCTGCCGGGGCGGGCGCGAGGGGTGCGGGAGCTGGCGCAGCGTCGGGAGCCGGCGTCGCTGCCGGCGAAGTCGGTGCCGGAGCTGTGTCGGTCGCCGCGCCCGCTGGCTGGACCTCGGAGCCGGAGGCGGCGGGTGCGGGCACGTCCGCGCGGGCTGACATCGCGGGAATGGGCGCGAGGCACGCGGTGGCGAGGAGCCTGGCAAGCGACGGGGGGATGCGCTTCATGATGGGCTGGCCTTTGCTGCGAGTGAACGGTTGCGGGCGCTGCGTCGGTCCGGTCGGCTGGGCGTCGGTCGACGCCACGGGAAGTTCTCGGATGCGTCTGGCTAGACGTCCGCGGGTCGGACCCAACCCCCGCGGATGGCCGGCTTGTCGAACAAGTCACCGAGGGATGTCAACGACATGGCGTCCGTGCGTCACGCGCGTCTCGGCGGCGTGACGCCCGTGTGACGAACGGGTGACACGCGCGGCCTCGGTCAGCTGGCTTTGTGTTACGGGCGTGTGACACCCGCCTCGCAGAACGCTGATCCGCGATCCCTCGGTGTGTCGGGAGCGCGGTGGAGGTGTCGTTCCGGTGAGGGGGCGGTGACGCGCTGGCGTCGTGCGATGCGTGTCGCGCTGGACGCCGCTGAGGGGGGCGCGTACGCTCGGCAATCCTGTCGCCGGGAGTCCGCATGCCCGTCCGTGCCGTGTCCTTCGGTGGTGCCGCTTTCCTGGCTGCCACGCTCTTCGCCGTCACCACCTGGGCGGGCGGGTTTCACCTCGCCGAGCGCGGGGCGCGAAGCTTCAGCCTCTCGGGCGCCCACATCGCGGGGGCCGACGATCTGAACGCGATGTGGCTGAACCCTGCGGGCCTGATGCGGCTTCGCGGCCGCCACCACGCGTGGGTCGACCTGGCGCTCATCGGTGCGCGGCAGGGGTTCGCGCGAGCCTTCGACGCGGATGTGGCCCGCAACGACCCGCGCTACGCCAACGGATTTGACGAGGTCCGAGGCAGCACGACGCCGTTCTTCGATCCGTCGCTCGGGGTGGCCTCCGATTTCGGCCTCGAGGACTGGGTCTTCGCGCTCGGCATCTACGGCCCGTACGCCGGCACGAACGCGTGGCCGGTGGACGGCCCGCAGCGGCACGCCCTCGTCTCGCTGCAGCCCATCGCGCTCACGACGCAGCTCTCGGTCGCCTGGCGGCCCCTACCGACACTCTCGGTCGGGGTCGGTCTCCAGGCGATCTACACACGCATCACCCAGCGCCTCGCCATCTCATCCTATCCCGGGGTCTTCGGCTGGGCGGAGGATCCGGAACTCGAGGCCCTCGCCGACGTGACCCTCGAGGATGTCTTCACCCCGTCTGCCAACCTTGGACTGCAGTGGGCGGCGCGACCGTGGCTCGACCTCGGCTTCTCGGCCCAGCTGCCGGTTCGTGCCGACCTCGATGGGCGGATTGCGGTCAACCTCCCGAGTCACTGGTACTTCAAGGACAGCAGCGTGCGCGGCGACTCCGTCTCGAGCCGCCTCGACTTTCCCGCCATCCTGCGCCTCGGGGCCCGGCTGCATGACGCAGAGCGCCTGAGCGTCGAGGTGGCGGCGACGGCCGAGCTGTGGTCGACGCTCGACCGCATTCCCATTGCACCAAACGGTATCGCCTTTGAGAACATCCCCGGTATCGGGACCTTCGACGTCCGCCCGGTCACGCTGGTGCAGGACTTTCGCGACGTCTTTTCGGCCCGCCTTGGCGCCTCATGGAGGCCGGATGGGCTGCCCGTCACCTTCCGGGGCGGCGCTCACGTCGAGTCAGGCGCGCCACCCGACCGCACGCTGTCCGTCCTGCGTATCGACGGGACGAAGCTCGGCGCGACGCTCGGCGTGACGATGCCCGCGGCCCCCTTCACCTTTGACCTCGCGGCGGGGTGGGTGCAGATGCTGCCGCGTGAGGTCACGGACTCCGAGGTCCGGCAGGTCAACCCGCTCCACACCGCCGATCCGACGCCTTATGGCGAGGGCAGTCCGTCGGTGGTCGGAAACGGCCGCTACACGCTGTCCCATTGGGTGGTCGCCCTCGGCACCCACGTTGATTGGTGAGGCCATGAGCGTTCAACACCAAGCATCTTCAAGCCTTCGTCTGGCGCTCGCGGTCTGCCTCGGACTCTCCGTGGGCGGCACAGGCTGCGACGATCCGCTTCCCGCACCGGCGCCCCGCAGCTTCGGCACATTCGGGGAGGAGGCGTTTCGCTTCGTGCGCGGCGAGCTCTTGCGCTCTGGCACACCCGAGCTCGGGGCCGCGCGCGCGGTCGCGTTCGACGACGAGCGCCCCGAGGTCGTGAGGGCGCTCGACCACGTCGCGCAGGCCCCTGTGCGTGACGGGGTCCTCGCGGTCCTCGAGGCTTGGCTTCCCCTATACGAGCCGGACGCTGTGGCGCTGGGGGCCTCGTTGCCGACGCTCACGCGCGACCTCGCGGTTCTTCTCGATCGGGCCTCGGCCGACGCCCCGCTCCGCGACGCGCTCGCCGCCGCCTCCTCGCGCGCACGCGCGTTTCCGAATGCATTGCCAGCATTCATTGGCGCTCTGACCCGGCATCCGCAGGCCCTCGTCGCGGACGGCCTCAACCTGCTGAAGGCGCTCGAGCCCGAGGTCAGCGAGCTGCTGCGCTACCTCTCCCGCGAGCTGCCGACGCTCACCCCCCGCGACCCCGCGCAGCGCAGCGCGGGGACACTTCTCGCGCGCCTCTTCGACTTGACGCTGACGCCTGGCCCGACACCGGTCGGGCCGCCCGCCTGGGTGGTTCGCATTGATGCCCGGGGCGCTCCCCGCCTCGACCCGGCCTGGACTGGCACGATGCCGCAGGGGTTCTCCGACGGCGACGGCGACGGGCTCCCGGACGTCGACGGGCGCGGGCGTCTCGTCGACGGGGCCGGCCAGCCAGTCGCCGTGCTGCCGTTCGCCTCACGGACGAGTGTTGCGGGTATCGCCCATGATGGGCAGGGCAGGGCGATCTCCGGGGTCCGGTTCATTTACGATTATCTGGACCTCCGCAGGTCCGTGGCGTCCGTCCTCCTGCGTGACGTTCGCCGCCTCGTCGCCCGGGGCGGCCATCATCCGC
>SYAK01000500.1 GCA_005788935.1 Pseudomonadota bacterium | reverse complement strand
TGGCGGAGGGCGAGACCGCGAGCCTCGGCGACGTCACGACGCTCGCCGATCCAGGCGTCGTCGCCGCGATCGTGGCGGGCGCGAAGCACGTCTGACGTGGTGTCGGAGGTGCGTGTTCTGACCGGCGCTCGGGGCGGGTACCGGGCGCCGATAAGCTGACGTTTTGTCAAGGCGGGGCTTCAGCGCCTGCGATTGACTGACAGGACGTCAGGAAGGCGCGCGGGGCTGGGCCTGCTCGCTCCGGGGGCGGTCATCGCGTCCGGGGTGCGGGCGGTGGCGCGGCGGGACAGGTGGGCGTGGCACCGGCACGGGTCGGTAGGCGCGCGGCCATGGACGTGTGACGTAGCGGTGGCGCGGCGCGAGCTCTGGCCGGGACCATCGGCCCGGTACGTACTGGTAGCGCCCTTCGCGGTGGATCCAGCCGTCGCGCACCCAGACGTGACCCGGGACTGGCGGCCGCGACCAAAACCCGGGACGCCAGACGAAGGTGATGCCAGTCCAGTACCAGTAACCTGAAAGCCAGATCCATCCGTCCCCGGTCACCACCGACGGGTACTCCCGACGCGGCGGCGGCGGCGCGCGGTGGATCCAGACCACGTCGACACCGTACCAGACCGGCGCGCACGCCCCGAGGGTCAGGATCAGGACCAGACTCGTCAGCAGGTGTCGCGGGGGCATCGGGCTCCTCCGCGACGCAGGCCGAGTCCGCCAGTTCCGTCGGCGCGCGTCGCACCCCGAGGGTGGACGCGGCGGGGCGTTCGCCAAGGCACCCACAGCGGGGCTGACGAAGGCCTGACGCACGCGTCAAGAACCGCCAGCCCCGCCTTCGGGCTGCGCCTCGCCGTGGAGCTGCGCCTTCAGCTGCAGCCGGAAGAGGTCGGCCGCGTGGCGCGCGACGAGGCGCCAGCGACCGAGATCGATGCGGCGCGCGACCTCGTGCGGCTCGAGCTCGAGGCTCGTGACGTGGCGCCCGAGGCGCGAGAAGATGTGGACACGCAGGCGCGGGCCGAGCACGACCCAGGTGTCCTTCTGCGCGTCATGCAAGAGCCGCCCCTCGGTCGCCGCGAGGGCATCCGCGAGCGCGGTCGAGGTCGGTCGCTCCCCGCTCCGGTGGCGCTCCTCGGCGTGCAGCGTCCGGTGGTCCCGGGCGCGGAAGACGCGCAGGACGTCACTGCGCAGCCGCGTCAGGAGGCTCGTCACGTGCTCGCCGAGATCGAATCGCTCGCCGCGGCGCATCGCGAGGGCCGCCCGCCGCCCGAGCTGGTCGACGCGCTCGCGGGTCGCGCGCACGAGGCGCCGGAAGGCCTCGGCCGAGCTCATCGGGTCGGCGTTGGCGGCCGCCTCGGCGATGTGCTCGGGCGAGAGGCCGAGGATGTTGAGGCGCAGCCGGCCGCGTCCCCCGCCCTGCTGGGTCTCGATGAGCTGCAACGTCAGGGCGACACGGTCCTCGGTGCGGGTCCGCGGGTTGAGGTCGCGCGGGATGAGTCCGCACACCACCTGCCCGTGCAGCCGCCACGCGAGGCTGTCACGGCCGAAGCCGGGCAGCAGACCGCCCGCGAGCTCGTGGCCGTGCAGCACGAGCGCGATCAGCTCGGGCTGGTCGGCGAAGAGCCGATCGACCCGCGGCTCCTGACGCGCGAGGCAGAGGTTCGTGAAGGAGATCCACTCGGGGCGGCCGTTCGCCGAGAAGCCCGCGAAGACGTCGGTGGGCCGCTGTGGGCCGCTGTAGGGTGCGTCTGGGGCGTCGGTGAAGAAGCAGTAGACGCGCCCCTCGTGAAAGGCCGTGGTCCCCCGGATGGCCTCACCGACCTGCGCGCGCAGCGTCTCGACGAGGCTCGCGACCTCGCTGTCGGGGAGCGCGGTGCGGCCAGGCCGCACGACGAGGGTCGTCAGCAGCTCTGGGCCGTCCTCGCGTCCGCCGAGATGTCCCTGCTCGGCGGCGAGCGCGTTCACGAGGCGATCGAAGGCGGCGAGCGCTACGCGGGCGAGCGCTTCGGGGGCCTCTGGCGGCGCTGTGGCCCGCGGGGGGCACTGTGGCCCGGCCCGCCCCGGGCGGCTGGCCGGGGCCGTCTCGGACTGCGTCGAGGGCACCGGGGGTTGGACCTCGGAGGCCCCCGGCGAGCTCGCCGCGCGGGCCTCATCGGGTGTCCTGGCGCGACGGCGGCGGCGACGGCGCTTCTTCGGTGGAGCCTCGGGCGTACCATCGGACATCCCCAAGCTGTAACGCCGTCACCTCGGAAAGAACAGCCCCAACCACAAGCCGCCGCCGTCGCCGCTCCCCCTGTCGGAAAGCTGACGAAACGACATGACATGGCCGGCGTGATCGGGCCGCCGAGACGTGTTAGGGGCGCAGCGGTGATCGAGCCGCTCCCGACAGACACGACGTGCATCCTGGGCTACGGGCGAGCCGGTCAGGCCATGGCGCGGGCGTTGACCGCGCGCAGGCTGTGCTGGGTCGCCCTCGATCGCGGTGGCGAGCCAACGGTCGCCCCCTGGCTCGCGGCCGACCGTCCTGCGTCACGTCCGCCCGTGCGTCGCGCCGAGGTCGTGGGGATCCAGCCAGATCCCGGGGGCTTCGGGCTCGAGGGGGCCGATGGCTCCCGCCTGTCGGTCCGTCGACTCATCGTCGCGACCGGGTGCCGCGCGTCGTGGCGGTCACCTCCGGATCTGCCCGACGGCGCCCGCGACCTCGGAGACCCCGCGCTCGTCCCCCCAGAGCCTGGACAGCAGGTCCTGGTCGTCGGCACCGGGGCCCTGCCGCTGCGCGCGGCGCTGCGCCTGTGGGAGCGTGGCGTCCGCGTGGCGCTCTCGCTGCCCGGGCCCGCGCTGTTGCTCGACCCGGCGCTGGCGCCGTCGCGTCCGCTCGGCCGCCTCCTGCCCCACCTGCCTCCGGCGGTCGCTGGCTGGCTGTTGCGCCGGGGTGTGCGCGACCTGCGACCGTGGGACTGGCCGCTGCCGTTTCCTGACGTTTTGTCAGGTCACTTCATTTCTGACGCTGCGTCAGATATCACATGCCTCACCCTGCGCGAGGCAGCCTTTGACGCGGGACTCGGCCAGCTCGTGCGGCAGGGGGCGCTCGTTATCTACCCGCCGGTGGCCCGCCTGGCCCTGCCACGGGTCGTCTTCGCGGATGGGCGCGAGGACCGCTTCGACGTGTGTCTCGTGGCGCCCACCGCCGCGTCGGGCCTCACGGCGTGGTTGTCGCCCGGCCTCGTCGCCACCCACCTCGGCCCCGATGGCCTGCCGCATGCCTCAGGCATCCTGCGGGACGGGCTTGGCTTCATCGGTTTCGGACCGGCCCCGCTCGCGAGCCAGGCGGCGAGCCTCGCCGACGCCCTCGCCCGCTGAGGACGCCCGCCTCTTGGCGTGGCCGCGTCGGTGCTTACCCCCGGGAGCTCCGCCGTCCCGGAGCCATCCATGCAGCCTGTACCCGCCCTCCGCGTCACCCGCCTGAACGCGGCCCCTGTCCGACCCGACGGCGATTTCGTCCTGTACTGGATGACCGCGGCCCGCCGGACGACCGCCAACTACGCGCTCGACCACGCGATCTCCTTCGCCCATCGCCTCGGCCGTCCGCTCGTGGTGCTCGAGGCCCTGCGCGTCG
The DNA here is from genome assembly GCA_005788935.1 of Pseudomonadota bacterium. Next base: position 1,596 of record SYAK01000500.1, on the reverse strand, counting down.
GCTACCCGTGGGCGTCGGACCGGATCCACCGCTTCGTCGCGGAGGGCATGGCCGACAATCGCGCCCGGTTCGCGCCCACCCCCATCGCCTCCCACGCCTACCTCGAGCCGACCGCCGGGCATGGCGCGGGCCTGCTCGAGGGGCTCGCGGCGCGCGCCTGCGTCGTGGTGACCGATGAGTTCCCCTGCTTCTTTCTGCCCGGGATGCTGAAGAAGGTGGCGCCGAGGCTGCCTGTGGCGCTCGACGCTATCGACTCGAACGGGGTCCTGCCGCTGCGCGCGACTGACCGCACCTTCACGGCCGCGGTCCACTTCCGGCGCCACTTGCAGCGCGAGCTGCTGACCCACCTCGCGTCGCCCCCGTCGTCGGACCCACTGCGCGAGGCGGCGCATCTGCCGCGCGCGGTTGTCCCGCCCGAGGTCGCGGCGCGCTGGCCGGCCGCGACCGACGACGACCTCGGGGCGGGGCTTGGGCGCCTGCTCGCGTCGCTGCCGGTGGACCACGACGTTCCCTCGCTGACACTCCGCGGCGGCGAGCGGGCTGGGCGGGCGAGGCTCGACGCGTTCATGTCGCGCAAGCTCGCCCGCTACGCAGAGCGCCGCAATCAACCCGAGGATGACGTGCCGTCGGGGCTGTCGCCCTACCTCCACTTCGGCCACGTTGGCGTCCACACCGTGCTGCAGGCGGTCCTGGACGCCGACGGCTGGCATCCGGGCAAGGTCGCGCCGAAGGTCACCGCGTCGCGTGAGGGCTTCTGGGGCCTGTCGCCGAACCCGGAGGCGTTCGTCGACGAGCTGCTGACGTGGCGCGAGCTCGGATACAATTACTGTTTTTTGAGACCGAACGACTACGACCGCTTCGAGACGCTGCCCGAATGGGCCCTCGCGACGCTCAGGAAGCACGCCGCCGATCCGCGGCCGCACGTCTACGACCGGTCTCAGCTCGAGCACGCCGCGACGCACGACCCGTTGTGGAATGCGGCCCAACGCCAGCTGCGGGGCGAGGGCCTCATCCACAACTACCTGCGGATGCTGTGGGGCAAGAAGATCCTCGAGTGGTCGCCGTCGCCCGAGGCGGCGCTCGAGAATCTGATTGCGCTCAACAACCGCTGGAGCATCGACGGGCGCAACCCCAATTCGTACTCGGGGATCTTCTGGACGCTCGGGCGCTTCGACCGCCCGTGGGCGCCCGAGCGGCCGATCTTCGGGTCGGTCCGCTACATGAGCAGCGACAACACCGCGAAGAAGATCCAGGTGAAGGGCTACCTCAGGACCTGGGGGCCCCCGTCTCAGCGCCTGCTGTGAGGCGTGCCCTCGGCGCGGCGGCCGTGACGCGAGCCGCGCTGAGGCCGATCGCTACTCGAGGTAGGTGTAGCCGTCGAGGCCTTCGCGCACCTCGTCGAGGTAGCCCGCGCGCTCCTTCACGGTGAGGTCGGCCGCGTCGAGACGCGCCGCGAGCTTCAGCAGCAGTGACTCGGGGTTGTAGTTCACGTAACGGAGTACGCGCGCCACCGTGTCACCGTGGATGGGGTTCTCGAGGACGATGCGGCCCTGGCTGTCGACCTCGACATCGACCGAGTCGGTGTCGCCGAACAGG
>SYAK01000499.1 GCA_005788935.1 Pseudomonadota bacterium | reverse complement strand
GTCAGGCCGAGCGCTTCGGCAGCCAGCACCGCTTTGAGTACGTGGATCGCGTCGACGTGTCGAAGCGCCCCTTCGAGGTCGTCGTCGGCGGCGAGACGCACCGCGCGCACAGCCTCATCATCGCCACGGGTGCGAGCGCGCGCTGGCTCGGGCTCGAGGGCGAGAGCGAGCTCGCGGGCCGCGGCATCTCGACGTGTGCCACCTGTGACGGTTTCTTCTTTCGTGACAAGGAGATCATCGTCGTCGGCGGCGGCGACTCGGCCATGGAGGAGGCGAACTTCCTCACCCGCTTCGCCTCGCGCGTCTATCTCGTCCACCGCCGCGACAGCTTCCGCGCGTCGAAGATCATGGTCGACCGCGTCCTCGCGAACCCGAAGGTGACCTGCGTCTACAACAGCGAGATCGCTCGCTACGTGTCGGCCGACGGCAAGTCGCTGTCGGGTGTCGTGCTTCGCGACACCGTGTCGGGCGAGCAGCGCGAGCAGCGCATCGACGGCGTCTTCATCGCCATTGGCCACACGCCGAACACGGCCTTCCTCGAGGGACAGCTCGCGACAGACGCGTCGGGATACCTCAAGTTGACCGACTTTACGCGGACATCCGTGGACGGCGTCTTCGCCTGTGGCGACATCGCCGACACCCGCTACCGCCAGGCCATCACCGCCGCTGGCAACGGGTGCCAGGCCGCCATCGACGCAGAGCGCTGGCTCGAGGACCAGGGGCTTGGCCATGGCTGAGCCCGCCGGGGTGGCTGTCGTGCGCGTCCCGGTCGTCGGCCTCGCCGCGGGGACGAGCCGGGCTTTCGAGGCGCCCCTGCCAGACGGCACACGCGAGGCCGGCCTTGTCGTGCGTGGCGCAGACGGGGTCTGCCGCGCGTTCGTCAACCGCTGCCCGCATGTACCGCGCTACGCCCTCGACTTTGGCGACGGCGAGGTCATCGACGCACGGGACGGTCGCATCGTGTGCGCCAATCACGGGGCGCGCTTCGACGTCGTGACAGGCGTCTGCGCGAGCGGCCCTTGCCTCGGGCGTGCGCTGCTCGCGTGGCCATGCGCCGAGGTCGACGGCGTCGCCGAGGTCGTCGCAAGCCCGCTCCCGGCCGACTGGCCCCGAGGCTGACGCGCTGGCGCGGCCTCTGTGCGCGTCAGGGGCTCGGCTCGGCCGGTGTTCCCCCGTCGGGACCCGCTGCAGGTGGCGAGGCGGGTGAGTCGGTCCCGACCACGCCGCCGACGCGCGCGAGTGCGGGTCGGGAGGTCTCGTCGTAGGCGTAGATGTCAGGGTGGAAACGCACGATGTCCTTGTCCCCGACGCGCTGCACGCTCGCTGTGTAGTACTCGAAGACGACCGGGACCGGCGTGTTCAGGTTGATGGGGTAGGGGCGGGGGTAGGACTTCAGCGCCTTCAGCCGCGGCACGTCGAAGGCGCGGCCAGTCTTGTCGTAGCCATCGTGCTCGAGGATGGCCGCGCCAAGCTCGAACACCTTCTCGACCCGGACGCATCCGTGGGAAGCCGCCCGAACGGGCAGGCGGAACTTGGGCTTCGACGGGGTGTCATGCATGTAGACGCCCTCTTCGTTCGGGAACACGAGCTTGAGCCGACCGAGCGCGTTGTGGTCCCCGTGTTCCTGCACGTACATCCGCCCGCCCGAACCGGTCGTGATGACTCGGAAACGGTTCTTCACGAGATACTCGGGGTCTTTGGCGACCTCCACGTCGATTTCGCTCCGGGCGATGCTCTGCGGCACGTTCCATTCCGGATTTACAATGAGTTTCAGGATGTTGTCCGAAAGGATCGGCGTCGAATTCGGGAAGATTCGCCGCTTCGTCTTCTTGTCGATGTAGCTCTTGTTGGTCCCGACGACGGTCCGCGACCGGATGCGCTCATCACCGTCGATTGTGAACACGAGCTCCTGCGCAGCGAGGTTGACGTGCACCCGCGGCCCGACCTCGGCGTGCAAGCTGTTGCGCCAGCGACGTACGTTGAGGTGGAGGGTGGTCAGGCGCTCCTCGCAGGGAACGTTCAGCGCCGCGAGCAGCTCCGCGTCGACGAAGCGATCCTTCGTCGCGAGCTGGCGCATCTCACGGTAGAGCGTCACGCGCCCCTCGAGGTCAGGCACGGCGGGTGGCGGAGGCGGTGGCTCGGCCAGCTTGCGCGCGCGCTTCGGAGGCTTGGGCGGCTTCGGCGGCGGCGCGTTCGGGTCGGGTGGTGCAGGTTCGCTGAGGCCCTCGAGCGCCAGTCGCGTCGCGAGCCCTTCGCGCCAGGCGTCATCGGGCGTCTTCCCCGCGAACGGCCCGAGCTGCTTCCAGCCGCCCGCCTCGCAGACCGCCGCGTAGCGCTTCGAAGCCGCGACGAGCGCGCGGTATCCGGCCAGTGTCGGGGTCCGCCCGTCGATGAGGGCCTTCAGCGCGGTCGCATCCCCGCGCTGGGCGAGGGCGAGCGCCTCGGCGGCCACCTCGGGCGCCACCGGGTCGGGGGGCGTCTCCCAGGACGCGTCAGCCGACTTGTACTTGCCCGTCTCCGCGTCCACCACGTAGGCGTCGGCGCGCGGGCGAAGCGGGAGGGCTGCGAGCAGCGCGGCCAGGTTTGCCTCGAAGCGCCCAGCCGCCGTCGGCGGGTCGGTCGTCAGGGCTTCGGCCGGGTGGGGCAGGGTCACACCGTGATGCCAGGCCTCCGCCGACCACGCGAGGACAACCTCGCCGACTGGCGACGCCTTGCCGTCCGCAAGCCAGGGCGCGCCGGGCTCGGGAGCCGTGGCCGGGGCCGCCGCGTTCCCGCTGCCGTCCGAGGCCGCTCCCGCGTCGTGCGGGGGCGCCGCGCTGTCGGGCCGCGTCTCGATGCCGCCACCGGCCGAGATGACGCCCGCTGGCTGGCCACACGCGGCCGAGGCGATCGTCAGCGCCGCGAGGATCCCCCTGCTTCCCGAGAATGCATGCATGGCCGCTGCCTAGCAGCTGCGGTGACGCGAGGCAACATTGCCGGGTCTCGTTGCGTACGCGGGCACGGGGCCAGCCCGCCGCTTGCCAGAGCGATCCCGCCCTGCCATGGTCGCGGCATGCACGTCCTCCGCGTCCTCGAAAGGCTGCTGCCGATGGCCCTGACCGTGGCCCTCGGCCTCTCCGCGCGCGCCGCAGAGCCCGCTCCCGTCGAGGGGCCGAGCGACGACCCGCGGAACTGGCCGACGGCCTCCCGCCTCGTCATGGACCGCCACGAACTCGCGGGGCGGGTCTTCACCTTGCGCGTCCACGCGCGCCGCACCGATTATTTCAACTGCAACTATATCGGCACCGAGGACCAGTACGTCGCTTACGCGCTGCTCGCTGGGCCGCTTGAGACGCTCTCGGGCTACGTCCCGCGCGAGACGGCCCAGGTGCTCGACCGCGTGTTGGCCTCCGAGCCGTGGGCCCAGCTCACGGTGCAGGTCAGCTTCGACCCGGGGCGTCTCTCCGACCGGTGCCCCGACCAGGTCGAGGTCCTCAAGTGGTCGCGTGGCTGGCAGTATCCCCCCGAGTCCCTGAGCCCGGCGCGACCCGACCCGACCCTGCTGCCGACCCGAGACGTGGTCGAGCGGCTCGCCGACACGGCCCTCTGGAAGGACCTCGTGAGCCAGGAGAGCCCGCTCGTCTCCCGTCAGATCGAGGTCGGCGGCAGCGCCCGCCTGTCGACCACCTACCACTGCGCCTTTCGCAACGCGTGGCGCACCCACTGGGGCATTCAGCTGACCGACGCGCGCGGCCACATGGTGCTCGGCTTCGTCGCGCGCACCGAGACCGCCCGGGCGCTGATTGACCACATCGCGCTTCACCGCGAGGTGGCGCTCGTCGCGAAGGCCCGCGTCGTCCAGCTCGCCATGTCGACCTACTGCCCGCCCCAGCTCGAGCTCCTGAGCTGGCGTCTGCCCAGCGCGAG
>SYAK01000498.1 GCA_005788935.1 Pseudomonadota bacterium | reverse complement strand
CGCAGGTGCCGGTCGTGTCGTTGTACTCGGGGTCGTTCTCCCCGTTCTTGTCCCCAAGATCGCACGCCTCGCCGCCGAGCACCAGGCCGTCACCGCAGACCGGCTTGCAGGCCTGTCCCTTCGAGGTGCAGCGCCAGCCCGTGGTGACCTGGCAATCGACGCAGCCGCCCGTCGCGTGGGTGGGACCTTCGTCGCAGCCCTCGCCGCCGACGATCTCGCCGTCGTCGCAGGTCGGCGTGCAGCTCTCGCCCGGAGTCAGGCACTCCCAGCCGTTGGCGATGGCCTTGCAGTTGGCACAACCCGAGGTCGCGTTGCCCGCACCTGCCTCCGTCGCGGCGCCCTCATCGCAGACTTCACCCGCCTCGGGCTTGACGATCCCGTCGCCGCACACGGCCTGGCAAGGGCTGCCGGGGCGGGCACAGAACCATCCGCCCTCCAGCTGGCAATCCGTGCCGCAACCGTCACCTGCGACGGCGCCGCCCGCGCCCGGACCGGACGTCGCACGTCCGTCGTCACAGGTCTCGTTGCCGACCACGATGCCGTCACCGCAGATGGGCCGGCACGGCTGGCCTGCTGTCTCGCAAGCCCAGGCGTCGGAGGTCAGCAGGCACGTCCGCTGGCACCCGTCACCATCGGACGTGTTTCCGTCATCACACTGCTCGTTTCCGGCCTTGATGCCGTCGCCGCAGACGGTCTTGAGCAACTTGCAGTCCGTCGGGTTGACGCAGGACCAACCGGCCTCGAGGCCGCAGCCCGTGTCGCAGCCGTCCAGGTCGAGGGTCCGCAGGCCACAGGACAGGTCGGCGGCGGTCTGCACGTTGGCCGCGCAGTTCTGGACGAGCTCGAGAGAGGTCTGCCCGGGCGCGCCCGCGACCGCGCGGATGCAGCGGAACTCGCCGACGTCCGCAGGGCGCCCGAGGCCCTCGGGGACGCGACGCAGCTCCGATCCCTCCGGGCAGGCGCAAGGGGAGCCATCCGCGCACTGCGGACCGTTGTCGCAGTCCTCGCCGGCGTTGATGTAGCCGTCGCCGCACCGCTCGAGCGACATGCAGTCCGCGCTGCAGCCGTCACCGGGGGCCTTGTTGCCGTCATCACAGACCTCGGGCAGCGCGAGGCGGCCGCCGCTGGCGTGGAGGTAGTCGTTCAGGGTGCCGTCGCCGCAGGTCTCCTTGGACTTGCAGTCGCGGTCGCAGCCGTCGCCCGAGCGCGGCTCGCATCGCAGCGCCTCAGGGGGCGCCTGCGGCGGATTCGTTGCGTCCGGGTCGTAGTCGATGGCCTCCGTCTCGCAGGCGAGGCTCCAGCAGCCGTCGAACAGGCCCAACAGCTCGGGGTCGCAGTCGCAGGGCTCACCGTTGCTGCGGCAATAGCCGCCATCATCGCAGGCCTCGTCCTTGCGGTCCTTCGCGGCGACCGTCTTCGGGATGTCGTTGCTGGCCACGACGTCGCGCGCGCCATCGCCACAGACTTCAAGCGAGCTGCAGTCGAACGAGCAGCCGTCGCCGCTGCGGGCCACGCACCGCTCGTCAGGCGCGTCGGTCGGCCCGATGACGCCAGCGGACTTGCCAACGCAGTCGACGTCCCCGCTGCAGGTGGTTCCGTCGGCACAGTGGAGGCCATTGTCGCAGCGCTCGTCCTCGGCCGAGAAGCAGCCGGCGTCAATGACGCCGTTGCCGCAGCCGGCCCGCTTGCACTGGGAGGTGCAGCAGCTCGTATCGCGCGCCTTGCACTCCCGGTCGGACAGGCCCTCGCGGTCGGCGCAGTCGCCAAGCGCGGTGTCGGGGTCTTCGTCGCAGGGGGTCAGGTCGGCACAGAATCGGCCGGGGTCGCACTCTTCGTCTGCGAGGTTCCGATACCCGTCGCCGCAGTCGGAGATCGTGCAGTCGGCGTTGCAGCCAGGGACGTCCTCGCGCGGGCCGTCGACGCCGTTCGGGGCGATCCTGCGGTCGTCGCACGCCTCGGCGGAACGGCCTTCAGGTTCGAGGTTCTGCACACCGTCGCCGCAGAATGGCTTCTTGCAGTCCGACGTGCAGTTGTCGTCGCTCGTGAAGGTGCCGTTGTCGCACTCTTCCCCCTTGTCGAAGTCCGTGACCCCGTTCCCGCAGAGGGTGGTCGCGGGGTTGATGCAGGCCTTCTGGTCCTCGATGCAGATCCAGTCTCTGGGGCAGACAGGACCGCCCTCGCCGCAGGTGGTGGTCCCGGACTCGGTACAACCCGCCGGCAGAGCGCTCAAGGCGACGGCGGCGAGGGTTCGGAGGAGCTTGCGCATGGTGTGTGTTCTCCGGTCGCGCGGGTTCAGAACTGGAGGGTCGCCTGCAGCCCGGCGTGTCCGGGCGCGACGATCGGCGTCAGCGCCACGGGGCCGGTCGCGCCAGTGCCCTCGATGAGCTTTTCGCGGTTGATGTAGAGCAGGACGACGCCCGTCGCGAGGGTGGCCCCGCCCGCGGCGTAGCCGACGATCGAGAGGGTCCGGAAGAGCTCGCCCTGGTCGCGCCTGTCATTCCGGACAGCGGGCGACGCGGGGTCGCAGATCGCGAACGGGCTGTTGGCGCCATTTATCTGAAGGAAGCTGGACTGGGCGCAGGCGGAAACGCTTTTGTCGTAGTCCGAGAAGGCATCGCTCGACAGCTTGTGGGCGACCCCGCCGGCAACTGCGACGACGACGCCGGCGCCAAGGACGGTCCAGGGCTTCCAGACGGCCATCTCGCGGGTGAAGCGGACGTTGAGGTCGATCTTGACGAGGCTCAGGCTGACGGTGGGCTTCGTACCGGACTCGAAGGTCTCGGCGGCCTGCGTCGGCTGGAAGCCGTCCTTCGTCGCGAGGATGACGGTCCTGCCCGCGCGGATGATGCCAGACCAGGTCTGGACGCCGCGGGCGACCTCGGCGCCGTTGACGCGCAGGATTGCGCCGGGCTCGGAGAGGTTGACCGAGAGCTCGGCGAGCTCGCTGCGGAAGAGCTGCGCCTCGAGCTCGGGGATCTGTGCGATCTGGGCTGGCTCGAGTGGCGCGCCGCCGAAGCGCATCGCGCTCTTCAGGTGGCCGTAGGCCTCGACGGGGTAGTCCAGGTTCATCAGCGCCTTGGCGATGTTGAAGTGGATCGCGGGGTGATCCCACAGCGCGAGGGCCTCGCGGTAGCGGTCCACGGCGCGCTTGAAATAGGCCTCCTTCAAGAAGGAGGTGCCCTCGGTGAACTTCTTGAGGGCCTCGGCCTGCTGCTCGGGCGCCACGCCCGCGGCCCAGGGACGGTCCGACCCGTGGGCATCCCCGCCACGGGCGAAGACGAGCACGCTGAGGACGAGCGTGGCCAGGATGGCCTGTATGGTTCGGGTCATGGTGCTCTCTCCCGGGGTGCGACGGCGGAGACCGTGGCGGAGACTGGACGCGAGACGGTGACTGACACGCGGGATAACGTCATACACCGGAGGTCGGGAGGATTTCAACCCGTGCCATGTTGCGTGTTTTCATCACGCGCATCTCGATCACGGGCTGGCCGGCCTGAGGACGGCCTCGAAGAGGCTCGTCGCGGACGGCGCGCGGGCGGACGCAGCGATGGCGCCAGATCCCGCGATTGCGAAGCGGGCCGCGGCCGCCCGGACGTGGCTCGAGGTCATGCGCGCGAGCAGCGGGGCCGGATCGCGGACGCGGCGGGGATCTTCGCCGAGCCGCTCGGAGGCGAGCAGCCACTCGGCCCAGAAGGCGTTCGTCCGGAGCAGGGTCTCCCGGCCACGGAGCGTCTGCTCGCGGATGCGCGCGAGGAGCTCGGCGGAGACGCCGTCGCGGGCGATCGCCGCGATCGCCCCGTGGGTGGCGGCGATGAGGGCGTCGACGCGCGCCGGGTCGCAGCCGAAATCGACCGCGAGGGCGCGGCGAGGCACGGGCAGGCGGGCGAAGTGGCCGGTGACGCTGACGCCGTAGGGCCCGCCGAGATCCTCGCGCAGGACCTCGCGAAGGCGAATGGCGAGGACCTCTGCGAGGATGCGCAAGTCGCGCTCGGCGTCGCGGTCCCATGGCTCGTCCGCGTGGAAGCGCAGATGGACGGTGGCGCGCGGTTCATGGCCGAGCGCCCAGACGCGACGGACGACACCGGGCGGGGGGCGGACGCCGAGGTCGCGCTCGGTCTCGCGGCGACCGCGAGCCGGGAGGGCGCCGAGCCAGCGCGCGACGAGCGGGCGGAGCGTCGGGAGATCGACGTCACCGACGATCGCCACGACAAGATCGGAGAGGTCGCCGAATCGGTCGCGATGGAAGGCGAGCGCGCGCTCGGGATCGACGGCGCGGAGGGCCTCGGGGGTCGGGCGGAGGCTGCGCGGGTGGCTCGCGGCGAGGGCTTCGGCGAGCTCCAAGGCGAAGCGTCGCTCGGGGTCGCGGCTCGCGGTCTCGAGGGCGGCGGCCTCCCGTTCCCGCCAGCGGGCGATCGCGGCGGGATCGACGCGCGGCGCTGTGAGTTCGAGCCAGAGGAGCTCGAAGGCGGTCCCGAGGTCGCGCGGGGAGCCGCTTGCCGTGACGCCCTCGGCCGTCTCGGCCACCCACGCGTCTGCGGAGGCGGATCGGCCCGCGAGCACCCGCGCGACCGCCATCGGGTCGAAGTCGCCAAGCCCCCCCTCGGCGAGCGCAGCCATCGCAAAGCGCGCCTGCGGCCAGTCGGCGTCTGAGACAGCTGCGTGGCCACCAGGGCTCGCGGCGGTCAGGGTGAAGGCGTCGCGCTCGAAGTCCGTCGGTTTGACGAAGACGCGGATGCCGTTGGCGAGCTCCCAGAGGGTGACGCCGAGCTCGGGGATGGCGCGCTCGGTGGTGATGGTGCCCGGCTCTGGCGGGTTCGGGACGAGGGGGCCGCTGGTCGGGGCTGTCGCGGGGCGCGCGAGGTCGGTCTCGCGGAGCGCGGCGGCGACGAGGGCGCGGAGGGTGGCCTCGTCGGGGATGGCCGCGTCCGGAGGCGCCGAGACGAGGAGGACCTGGCGGTCCGAGGCCGCGAAATCGTGGCTCGCGGCGGCGACCTCGGCGGGCGCGAGGTCGACGATGAGGGCGAGGGCCATGGCCCTCTCGGCGCTGGGGCCCACCATCAGCTCACGTTCGAAGAAGTTGCGCGTCATCTCATCCGCAAAGGTCGCGCTGTCGGTGGTCTCGAAGCCGCGATCGTAATCCTCGTAGACGCGGACGAGGTTGGCGCGAGCGCGGGCGAACTCGTCGGGCGTGAATCCGCTGAGCTCGACGCGGCGGCGTTCGCGCAGGAGGGCTGTGAGGGCTTCGGCGACGCGTCCGGGCTTCGGATCGACCTGGCCCGCGAGGACGTCGAGGGCGCGGACTGGCGTGTCGAGGCCAAAGGCGGCGCCCTCGAAGGGTGCGTCGGGGCTGCGCGCGAGGGCGGCGAGACGCTCGTCGACGATGGCGAGCCACATCATCTCGGCGAGGGCGCGGCGGTAGTCGGCTCGGCTGGCCTCGGGACGGCGCGGCACGAGCTCATACCAGGCGAGGCCAGGCTGCGGCAGCTCCGGATCGGTGACGACGGAGACCCGAAGCCCGGGGTCTGGCAGGCCGACGGACAGGGGAGCGGGCGCCTCGGACGATGCGGGGAGGTCGCCGAAGCGGGCGGCGATGGCGGCCTCGGCCGTCGTCGGGTCGACGTCTCCGACGACGAGGACGGCCATCCGCTCGGGGGCGTACCAGCGGCGATACCAGCGGACGATGCGGTCGCGCGGGGCGTCGCGGACGACCTCGGGGAGGCCGATGGGTTCACGCTCGGCGTAGCGGGAGCCCCGGAACAGGACGGGCAGGTGGCGCTCGAGGAGGCGCTCGCCGACGCCTCGGGACAGGCGGCGCTCCTCGAGGACGACGCCGCGCTCGCGGGCGAGGGCGGCAGGATCGAAGGTGATGTCGGTCGCCCAGTCCCGGAGGATGTCGAGGGCCTTTGCGAGGTGAGCGGGGTCGTCGGCCGGGACCTCGAGCTGGAAGGTGGTCGCGTCAAAGCTCGTGAAGGCGTTGACATGGGCGCCGAAGCGCATGCCGACCTGCTCGGCCCACGCGACGATAGCGGCCCCCGGGAAGCGGCGGGTGCCCGAGAAGGCCATGTGCTCGACGAGGTGGGCGAGGCCGCGCTCGTCCTCGGCCTCCGTGGTCGAGCCTGCGTCGAGGGCGAGCCAGACCTGGACGCGGTTCTTCGGGTGCGGGTGGCGCATGACGTAGGTCGTGAGCCCGTTCGGCAGACGGCCGCGTCGCACCGAGTCCCAGAGCGGCAGGGGCGCGCTCGCGGCCACGGCGTCGGTCGACGCGGGCATGACCGGCGCCACGGGCGCAGGTGTGACGGTCGTGGCGGGGCTCGCCGGTGGCTGCAGCTGCCGCGGGAGGCGGGGGACCTCGGACTGACAGGCGGACAGCGAGAGGCCGAGAACGAGGGCCGTCAGGCGGGCCACGGCAGGGTTGGCGCGGGACATGCCGCCATCCTGCGCGCGCCCGGTCGCTCTGACAAGGCGTCGCGGAGTGCCGCCGAGCGTCGCCACGGGGCTGACGACCGAGACGCGGAACGTGAACGGACCGGGGGGCCTCCGGGTCCACCGCGGGCCCGATACGGCCACACGCGACGGTCGATGGCCCGCAGGAAGCGGTTCCCCGCCATTGAGCGGGGGCCCACGCCGGGCTAAGCTCGACGCCGCATGAACCGTACGCCCGCCGCCTACCGTCGTCACCGGGGTGTCACCCTCGCCCTGTTCGTCTGCGTCCTCGCAGGCTGCGTCTCCGAACCCGAAGGACGCGTCCGCCTGTATCACGCGAGCGAGCGGGCCCCGTCGTTATCGCCCGAGGCGATCGCGGCCCTCGACCACCTGGGTCCGAAGCTCGTCGACGCAGGCGTCAGCTTCAACACCTACAGCGCGAACGCGACGCGCCTCGAGGTGCTGCTCTTCGACGCACCAGACTCCGAGCGCCCGACCCGTCGTTTTCCGATGACGCGCTTTGGCGACGTCTGGAGCGTCCACGTCGAGGGTATCGGTCGCGGGCAGCACTACGGGCTCGTCGCGTGGGGCCCGAACTGGCCCTGGGTGGCGTCGTGGCGACCCGGCCTCATCGACGGATTCGTCAGCGACGTCGACGCGGATGGAAATCGTTTCAATCCCAACAAACTGCTCATCGACCCCTACGCCCGCGCCGTCCACCGCGACCACGACTGGGCCCGCGGATCGCTCGCGACGGGGCCTGCGCGGACGCAATCGACCTGGGGCGCCGCCGCGAAGAGCGTGGTGACCGATAGCCGATATCGTTGGAGTTCAAACGAAGATCTCTGGCAGGCGCGACGCAGGGATCCGGCGGCGCCCGGCAACGGCTGGCACGCCCAGGTCGTCTACGAGGTCCATCTGAAGGGGCTGACGGCCGACCCGGCGTCGGGTGTCGCGAACCCCGGGACCTATCGCGGGGTCGCCGAGATGGCGGACTATCTCGCGGACCTCGGGGTCACGGCGGTCGAGTTCCTGCCGATCTTCGAGAAGCCGCTTGACGGCGGCTATTGGGGTTATCACACCCTGAACTGGTTTGCGCCTGAGACGACGTATGCGGCGGCCTTCACCGAGGCCCCACGGACGACCGAGACGCCCGAGGCCATCATCGACGAAGTGAAGGCGATGGTCGACGCCCTCCACGCCCGCGGCCTCGAGGTGTGGCTCGACGTCGTCTACAACCACTCGGGAGAAGGCGGCCTGTGGCGGGAGAAGCTCGAGCGTGACGACGTCGACCTCGACCCCGTGACGAGCAGCGACCTCGGCAACTTCGAGCCCAAGGAGGTCGCGGGGCTCTACAGCCTGCGCGGGCTCGACAATCAGGCCTATTACGCCCTGTCGGACGATCGGCAGACCTACTGGTACGCGACGGGCGTCGGCAACCAGATGCGCAATAATCACCTGCCTTTCCGGCGCCTGACCCTCGACTCGCTGCGCTACTGGGCCGAGGAGATGCACATCGACGGCTTCCGCTTCGATCTCGCGCCCGCCCTTGGCGCAAAGGACGGCGACTACCAGCGCTGGGACGAGGTCGCGAAGACCGTGCTTCAGGACGTCATCGACGACCCGGTGTTGCGCGCCCGGAACGTGCGGATCGTCGCCGAACCGTGGGCGGCTGGCGGCGACTACGCGTACAGCATCGGGGCCTTCCCGGCGGCCTCGGGTCCGCCCGAGGCCGGTGCCGCGGCGGAGGGGTGGTACGAGTGGAACGGGCGCTTCCGGGACTGGTGGCGGGCCTTCATGAACGTTGACGCGTGGCGTCTCGACAGCCTCGAGGGCGACGCGGACGGTGGCTTCACGATGACCGGCTTCGACCGCTACTACGCCCACAACGGCCGCGGACCGCACCACAGCGTGAACTTTGTGACGATCCACGACGGCTTCACGATGTACGACGTGTTCACCTACGACACGAAGAAGAACGGCTGCGGACCGCTCAACCCGGTGTGCTGCGAGGATCCGCTGTCGGTCTGGTGCGACCTCGACTCCGGGGAGAACCACAACCGGTCACGCGACTGGGGAAGCGACGAGGCGGGCGAGCGCATGAAGCGGCAGCTGATGCGCAACCTGTTCGTCGCGATGCTCGTGTCGCACGGGACGCCGATGCTTTACGGCGGGGACGAGTGGCTGCGGACCCAGCTCGGCAACAACAACGCCTACGCGACGCGGGCGGACAACCCCGCGAACTGGTTCGCGTGGGGGACGTGGCGGGCCTCGCCCGAGCGCGTGCGGATGCACGACTTCGTGCGCCAGGTCATCGCGCTGCGCAAGGAGCACCTCGCGAAGTTGGCGCCTGCGACCTACGGGGGCGGCGCGCCCTTCGCGTGGAAGCGGGCCGACAACGCCAGCCCGCCCGACTGGACGAGCCGCCACCTGATGCAACATTACTTCACAGATGATGGACGCGATGAATTGCTTATCCTCATCAACATGGAGCGCCGTGACGTGACCTTCACGCTGCCGTCGGCCCGGGCGTGGCAGCGGCGGGTCGACACGCAGCGCTGGTTCGACGGCGAGCCCTTCCTCGTTGAGTCGGGACGCCCGATGACGCTCAGCGCGAACGTGTGGCGTGACGCGCCCGAGGTCATGACGGAGCCGACCTACGTGATGAAGGACAGCAGTATCGCGATCTTCACGACCGCGCCCTGAGCGCAGGCGAACCCACGGGAGGACCGGATGGCAGGACGCGGACGGGACGCGGCGCGAGGGCGCTCGACGCACATGGCGGTGGTGTTCACGTCGTGGCTCGCCGCGTGCGGAGGAGGCGGAGGCGGAGGAGGCCTCGCGGGAGGGCCGGACACCGCGCCTCTGGCGGACACGGACCCGACAGGGCCAGACGTGGTCAACCCAGCTGATGTCGAGGCTGCGGCACGCCCATGCGACCCGGACGCCCCACCCACCCGCTGTCTCAGCGAGGCAGAGCTCGACAGCTGCATCGACGGCCTTTGGCAGCGCGCCCGGTGCCCGGGCGTCACGGTGTGCGACACGGGCGCCTGCCTGCCGCGTGTCTGCGACCCCGAGGACCCGGCCGAGACGAGGTGCGCCGACGCGACGACCGTCTCGGCCTGCCTCGCACCCGGCACGCGGCGGACCGAGGTCCCCTGCCCGCTCGGCCCATGCGTGGACGGACGCTGCACCGAGGGATGCACCCGGGGCACGCGCCGCTGCGACACCGGGCGCGTCATGGAATGCGGTGAAGACTTTCAAGAGCGCGCTGTCGAGACGTGTGCCAGCGACGAGGCCTGCGTCGATGGGCGCTGCCTCGACAGCTGCGGGGTCCTCGGGCTGAAGCGCAGCTACCTTGGCTGCAGCTTCATCGCGGCCGATCTGCCGAACGATGCCTCGGCGATGGACAACATCTTCGCTTTTACGTTTTCGAATGCGTCATCGGACCGCGCCGCGCATGTCCGCGTGCTCGCCCCTTGGGGCGACGAGGCCATCGTCACCGTCCCCCCTGGCGGACTCGCGGTCCACCCCCTGCCTGTCCCGCGCGTCCTGTCCCAGATCTCGACCGCCGGCTTCCACCGCGCCGCCTTCCTCATCCGGAGCGACGCCCCCATCGCGGCCGTCATGTTCAACCCCCTCGAGCGGTACGATGACGCCTCGCAGGCCAGGGTCGCGACGAACGACGCCTCGCTACTCATCCCCGAGGCGGCCCTCGGGCTCGACCACGTCGCCGTGACCTGGTCGGACCCAGGCCAATACTCGCGGCCGCCCTTCGTCGTCGTCGCGGCGAACACCGACGACACCCGCGTGCGTGTCGTGTCGCGCGAGACCATCGTGCTGAACGCTGCGCCGTGGGCCATCGCGCGGGACACCCCGACCGAGGTGACGCTCGCCCGCGGCCAGGTGCTGAACCTCGAGCCCGCCGGGCTTCCGAACGTGCGGACCGACATGAGCGGCACGCGCGTCACGTCGCTGAACCACCCGATCGCCGTCTTCTCGGGCAACCGCTGTGCACGCGTGCCCGACACCGGGCGCTTTTGCGACCACGTCGAGACCCAGGTGCCGCCCGTGCCGAGCCTCGGGACCGAGCACCTCGTCGCGAAGTTCGCCGACCGTGGGGGCGAGGCCGACTACGTGCGCATCGTCGCGATCACCGACGGCACCACGCTCGCGTGGGACCCGGTTGACGCGGCCCCAGCCGGTGACGCGATGCGCGCGGGCGAGGTGCGGACGGTCGCGCTGCGCGTGGACGCCGCACTCACGGCGAGCGCACCTGTCGTCGTCGCGCAGTTCATGGCGAGCCAGAACATGACCGACCCGGACGGCCCCTTCGGCCAAAGCCCGGACTGCCCGGCCGAGATCGGCGGCTCCTGCGTCGGGGACCCGTCCCTGGTGCTGGCTCCCCCCGTGAGCAAGTGGCAGGCCGACCTCATCTTCCTCGTCCCGGAGACCTACCGCTGGCAGTTCGCGAACGTCCTCTTCCGGACAGGGGCCGCGCTGACGCTCGACGGTGCGGCCGTCGACACCACGACGGCGCGCGCTATCGGGATGAGCGGGTTCTCGGCGCTGACGGTGCCGCTCGGACCGGGGCGCTACCGCCTGACGGGGTCGAGCCCGATCTCGGCCATCATCTACGGCTACGACCACAACATCAGCTACGCATACTGCGCGGGCCTCGCGTTCTGAGCTCGCCTGGCAGGCCCCTGCGAGAAGGCCGCGTCAGTTGCAGCAGCCGCGAGCGCAACCGGCGGCGGCCCGAACGTGCCTGTCCCCGGGGTCATTCGGCCGCGACCGCTTGCGCGACAGGCGGCGATTACCCGAACGTGCATGTCGGGTGCGTCCGGCGGCGGCTCGCAGGGGGGGCTCAGGCGGACGGGCCAGCCCGCTGGGCCCGGCTGCGTTGTGCGCGAACTCGAAGGCCGGCCACCCTCACCTGAGACCACGGAGATCCGACGGCTGGGGCGTGAGGCCCCTGCGCCGCCGAACACCGCCTCAGCGCAGCACCTCGACGACGCCGCCGCGGGTAATCTCGTTGAGGCGGCGGACAGCCTCGGCCTTCTCCTGCTCGGCCTTGCGCTTGAGGCGGTCGGACTCGTCGAGCGCGGACTTCAGCCGCTCGGCGCCCTTCTGAACCTCGGCCTTGGCCTGCTCGGCCGCGGTCTTCGCGGCGTTGGCCTCGACGGCGCGCTGCTCGGCGACCGTCTTCGCAGCCTGCGCCTCGATGGCGAGCTGCTCGGCGCGGGTCTTGGCGACCTGCGCCTCCTCGAAGGCCACCTTGAGCTGAGCCGCCGACTGCTCGGCCTTGGCGAGGGCGTCCTTCTCGGCCGCGCGCGCCTCGTCCTTGGCGCTCTCGGCCTTCGTCACCTCGGTGAGCGCCGTCTCGGCCTCCTTCTGCGCCTTCTCGGCCTCGATCTTCCGGGACTCGGCCTCCTTGGCGGCGGCGGTCGCCTTCTTCTCGGACTCCATCGCGACCTTGGCCTGCTTGGCAGTCTCGGCCCGCGACTCGTTGATGACGACAAGCGCCACGGCCGTCGCGACGAAGATGCCCGCCGCCACGATGAAGCCCGCGATCTTCAGGATACGCGCCCGACGCGCGGCCCGCATGGCCTGGTCGACGACGGCCTTCAGGAACTTCGCCTGCACCTCGGGCAGGTCGCCGCGGAAGCGCTTCGTGAACCGCCGCGCCTCCTCGACCATCTCGCCGCGCCACAGGAGGCCGGCGTCCTGGCCCTTGGCCGCCCACTGGCGCGCCGCCTGACGCATCTGCTCGAGGAAGACGGAGTCCTCCTGCCCCTCGTCGAGCCACTTCGTCAGCTGCGGCCACCCGTGGACGAGCGACTCGTGCACGATTTCCACCGTCGCCCCGGTCCCGCCGCCGCCCTGCTGCACGACGAGCAGGCGGGCCTGGACAAGGAGGTCGATGACGGCCTGAACGTCGCCGCCCTTGCCGATCTCGCGCAGCTCGTCCATCGAGACGATGGCGCGCGTCCGCTCGGGCGTCACGAGGCGCAGGAACAGCGACCGGACCTGGCCGCGCTGCTCGTTCGTCAGCGGCTCGAGGACCCGGTCCGCGTGGGACGCGAGCGCGCCGCCGATGCCGCCGAGGGACCGATAGCTGCGCTCGGTCAGCATCTTGCGCGTCGGGTCGCGCTCGCCCCACAGCTTGTCGGCCGTGAACTGGAGCAGCGGGAGAGCGCCAGACGTCGACGCGAGGTGGTCGAGCATCTCGTTGACGATGGCGTCCGACTCGAACTTGTAGCCCGCCATCTCCGCGGGCTGGACGAGGGCGTCCCGCATGCCGTCGCGCGTCGGGGCCGTCATGAAGAACAGGCCCTGCGACATCTCGTTCATGAACTGCGCGTCTTCCGTGCAGCGGTCGAGGAAGTCGGACCGGATCGAGACGACCACGCGCATCGGCGAGGTCGCGTCGTCGGCCGCAGCCGCGAGGCAGGCCGTGAAGGCGAGGCGCTCTTCCTGGTTCGGGACGAGCGTGTAGAGCTCTTCGAACTGGTCGACGAAGAGCAGCAGGTTCTTCTTGTCGCGCCGCGCGGCCTTGCGGAGCGCCGTGCCGAGGTAGCCGGGCTCCTTCGCGAGGCGCTCGGCCGTCTTGTGCTGCTGGGCGATCTCGTCGTCGATGCGCGTGCTGGTCTCGACGACCTTGCCGAGCAGGCCGGCCAGCGCCATGAGCGGCGTTCGCCCGGGGCGGATGACGCTGATCTCCCAGTTCTCGCCGGAGTTCTTCAGCGCGGGCACGACACCGGCGCGCAGGAACGACGACTTGCCGACGCCAGACGGGCCGACGACGGCCATCATCGGGCGCTCGCGCAGGCGCTGGCTCATCGCCGCGACCTCGCGGTTACGGCCGAAGAAGCGCGAGGCGTCCTCTTCCTGGAACGACGAGAGGCCCGCGTACGGGCTCTCCTCGATGTTCGCCTTCTTGCCCACCTCGAAGCGCCCGCGCTGCAGCGGCTCGAGGGCGCGCAGCAGCGAGGCGGCGTCGGGCCAGCGCTCGGACTTCTGCTTCTTCAGGCAGCGGTCGACGACCTCGACGACCTCCTTCGGCAGCTCGGGCGCCTTCTCGGCGAGGCTCGGCATCGCCTCGTCGAGGAAGCCAGTCACCATCAGCTCGTGCCCCGACAGCGGGTGGAGCGGGTGGCGGCCCGAGAGCATCCGGAACATCATGATGCCGACAGCCCAGATGTCCGAGGTGTGGTCGATCGCGACGCCGTTGCCCCACTGCTCGGGCGACATGTAGGGCATCGTGCCCATGACCGCGCCGTGGCGGGTGACGTTCTTGTCGCCCATCGCCGCAAGCTCGGCCGCCGACACCTTGCCCTCGCCGTCGGTCGTGCGATCGTCGCCCTGAACGACCTTGGCGATGCCGAAGTCGAGCACCTTCGTGACGCCCGCGTCGGTGACGAAGATGTTGTCGGGCTTGAGGTCGCGGTGGACGATGCCTTCGCCGTGGGCGTAGGAGAGCGCGCGCAGCACGGGCATCATGATCTCGACGACGCGCGGCACGGGCATCTGCTTGCCCTTCGGGATGAGCTTCGTGAGCTCCTGTCCCTGAAGGAACTGCAGCACCATGAACGGGCTCGCGGCCCACTCGCCGACTTCGTAAATCGACACGATGTTCTCGTGTTCGACGCGGGCGGTCGCGCGGGCCTCGATGATGAAGCGCTTCGTGACCTCGGGGTCGGTCGAGGAGAGGACCTTGATGGCGACGCGGCGACCGAGGCGCGTGTCACGTGCGAGATAGACGGCACCCATGCCGCCTTCGCCGAGCAGGCGAATGATCTCGTACTGGTTGATGTACATGCCGGGCTCAGGGCGCGTGCCGGGCGCCACGAACGTGCCGGTCTGGTGCGTGCTGCTGCTGCCCGTGCCACCGGTCGACGGGCCGCCCGACGGCGGGTTCGTCCAGCCGCCCGTCTTCGGGTTGCCCGAGCCGGTGTTGGTCTTCGGGTCGTGCTTGGCGGTGGCTGGCCCCTTGCCCGACGTCGTCTGGGGCTTGGCTGGCGGCGGGGCCCCCTTCTTGCCGACGGGCGCGGGCGCGGGCGGCGGGGCCTTCTTGCCGAGCTGCGGGGGCGGCGGCGCGGCGGCAGGGGCCTCGGCCTTCGGCTTGTTCTTCGCGAGCGGCTGCGGCGGACCCGAGATGACCTCGATGTCGTCGGCGAAGATGATGGTCCGCTCGTCGGGCTCGTCGTCGTCGTCGCTGACAGCGGGCGCGCTGGCAGCGGGCGCGCTGACCGCAGCCGCGCTGACAGCGGCCGCGGCCGGTGCGGGGGCCTCGGAGGCTGGCGGAGGCGGGGGCGACGTCGGGTCACCGGTGTGGATCACCGTACGCTCGTCGGGATCGGACGTCGTTTCGGTCGTATTCACGGGTTCGGTCCTTGCTGCGCGAGCCACGGCGCGAGTGCGCCCGGTGCCGTTGGACGGGAATCGACCCGCCGCGAGGCACGCAGGACAACTTGCACGCGGTCCGGAGAATGTGTCAAGCCGACCCCTGCGCGTTGCGCGAGACCCTGCGTCGGGCGGGCGGCCACCGACGGCCTGGCAGGCCCCTGGCCCTCTCCGTCGGCGTTCGAGCGACGATCAGGTGGCGACGGGCCGCAGGATCCCCACGAGGCCCCGCAGCGCGAGACCGTAGGACTCGGGTCCGAAACCCATGACGCGCCCCTTCACGACGTCCGCGAGGGTCGAGTGATGGCGGAAGGGCTCGCGCGCGTGGACGTTCGACAGGTGGACCTCGATCGCGGGGAGGGCCGCCGCGAGCAGGGCGTCACGGATGGCGATCGAGGTGTGGGTCCAGGCGCCCGGGTTGAGCAGCAAGCCGTCGAGACGCTCGTCGGCGGCCGCGTGGAGCGCCTCGATGTAGGCCGCCTCGGCGTTGGTCTGAAAGGTCGTCACGTCGACACCGAGGGTCACCCCGAGCGCCAGCAGCTCCGCGTCGATGGCCGCGAGGCTCTTCGCGCCGTAGATCGCTGGCTCGCGCAGGCCGAGGCGGTTGAGGTTCGGCCCGTTGAGGACGCGAACGCGCAGACGGTCGTGAGAGTTGTCAGTCATGAGCGTCGCCTGCGCAGCGTGATGCGGTCAAGCAGCGCGAGGAGGACCTCGCGGCGTGCCGCCTTTTCGGGTGAGACCGGGCGCGCTGCCACGGCACGGCCAAGGGCGGGACGCGCGGTCACTGGGCGCATGGCGCGCGGAGGAGGCGCGGGCGAGGGCGGTTCGAAGTCGTGGCGGTCGCTCGCGGGGGCGCGCTCGGGCGGCGGGGCGGTGGCCGCGAGGTGCTCGAGCTCGGTCAGGCGGGACCCGAGGGCGGCGTCCGAGGGCGCGTGCTTGATGAGGTGGCGGTAGATCGAGGCGGCCTGGGCATACTCGCCCTGACCGGCGAGGATCTCGGCGTACGTCCGGGTCTTCACGCGACCTCCGGGGCCGCGAGCGTCCCGAGCACATCCCAGCCGAGCCGGACGACGCGCGCCGCGCCGAGGTCCTCGAGCACGACGAAGCGGACCTGCCCGGCCACGTCGGCCTTCTTGTCGACGCGGGCCGCTGCGAGCAGCGCGTCGAGTGAAGGCCAGCGAGACGCCCCGAGATCGGTCGCGAAGCCGAACGCGTCGAGCAGATCGCGGATCGGGGCGAAGAGCCGCGTCTCGCGTCCATCCTGCGCCGCGAGGCGTTCGGAGACGAGGGCGGCGTGCAACATCCCGAGGGCCACCGCCTCGCCGTGGGTCAGCGCCCCGTAGCCGAGCAGGTTTTCGTAGGCATGACCGAGGGTGTGGCCGAAGTTCAGCAGCGCCCGCTCACCGGTGTCGCGCGGATCGCGGGCGACGATCCCGGCCTTGATGGCGCAGCAGCGCGCGATGACGGGCCCGAGCGCGGCGGGGTCGAGGGCGAGCAGCCGGACGCGGTCCTCGACGATGCGGACCACGAGTGCGGCGTCGGCGATGAGACCGTGCTTCAGCGCCTCGGCAAGCCCGCAGCGGACCTCGCGGGGCGGCAGGGTGGCGAGAATGCTTTGACTTGCAACGACCTCGACGGGCTGCCAGAAGGCGCCGAACAGG
>SYAK01000497.1 GCA_005788935.1 Pseudomonadota bacterium | reverse complement strand
CGACCGCATGCTGTCCGCGATGCTCGCCTGGCGCGTCCTCGAGATCGAGGGCGTCGCCGACAAGGACAAGCGCGGCTTCCTCGAGGACCTGAGCCTGCGCGACGCCGACTTCCTCGTCGACGAGTTCGACCGCGTCGACTGCGGCGTCGATACAGCGCTCGAGGTCGAGTGCCCCGAGTGCCTGACGGTCCAGGAGGTCGAGCTCCCTTTCGACCGGGGGTTCTTCCTGCCTGGGACGGGCCGGACGGCGAGACGCCGGGACCGCACGTCCTCTTCCCGAGGCTGAGCCTCGATGACTGGCGCGAGGGCCTGTTCCAGCTCTGCTGGCAGCAGCACGGCGGCTCCGGACTGGGGGCGACGCTGAGCGAGGCCCTCGAGCTCCCCACCGCCGACCGGGACTGGCTGCTCGAGCGCATCGGGCGGCAGCGCGAACGCGAGGCACGCGAGATCGAGAAAGCAGGCAAACGAAGGTAGTCGCCCATGGCCCTGAACAACGTCGGACTCGGCTTCGTCTTCACCGCGCGGGACCTCGCGTCGGCGAAGATGGCGCAGCTCGAGCGCCAGTTCTCGAGCCTCGACGACCGCGTCACCGGCGGGTCGGCGCGCATGGCGTCGTCGTTTCGTGAGCTCGGGGTCGGCATCGCCGTGTTCACCGCCGGCGCCGCGGTCGTCGCGGGCAGCTTCGCGCTCGCCGACGCAGCCGGGCGCTTCGAGCAGGCGATCGCCGCGGTGGCCGCGGTGTCGGGCGCATCGGCGGTCGAGCTCCAGCAACTGCGCGACGCTGCGATCGACGCCGGCATCGCGACGCAGTTCTCGCCGACGGAGGCGACGCTCGGTCTGCGCGAGCTCTCCCAAGCAGGTTTCAGCGCGCAGGAGTCGATGCGGCTCCTCATCCCGGTGCTCGACCTCGCCGCGGGCTCCCTCGGTGAACTTTCGCCGCAGCAGGCGGCCGGCCTCGCGTCCCAGGCGATGAAGGCGTTCGGCATCTCCATCGACGAGGCCTCGATCTCCGTCGACCGGATGCTCCAAGCGGTGAACGTGTTCGCCCTCAACGCGAGCGAACTCCCGCTGGCCCTCGGCACGGCCTCCCGCGGTGCCCAGGCGCTGCACCAGTCGTTGTCCGAAACGCTGATCGCCCTTGGCCTCGTCAAGAACGTCATCCCGGGCGTCGAGCGCGCCTCGACCGCCGTCGCCGTCGCGATGGAGCGCATGGCCGACCCGGAGGTCCAGCGGCGCCTCTCGGGCATCGGCGTGACGGTCGTCAACGCGCAGGGCGGCTTCCGCTCGTTCCTCGACATCCTCGGCGAGATGGGGCCCGCGCTCTCGCGCATGACCGAGGCGCAGCGCTCGGCCTTCCTGCTGCAGACCTTCGGCCGCGAGGCTCTTGGCGGCGTCAACGCCATCCTCACCCAGGTCACGAACGGCGTCCGCACGAACACCGGCGAGACCCTCCGCGGGGCCGAGGCGCTCGCCTACCTGCGCAAGCAGTTCGAGGACGCGGGCGGCACGGCGGGCGACTTCCGCGACAAGATGCTCGACACGTTCGCGGGGCAGCGCCAGCTGCTGAAGGGGTCGCTCGAGACCCTCGCCATCGTCCTCGGAGAGCCGTTCGCGGCCGTGTTCAAGCCCATCATCACGCTCGTCGTCGACACGCTGAACCTGTTCCTCCGCTTCGTCCGTGGCCTGCCCGCGCCGGTCAAGAAGGCCTTCGCGGGCTTCGTCGTCGCGGCTGGCGCGGTCCTCGCACTCGTCGGCGCCGTCATCGCCGCGAAGGCGGGGGCCGCGCTGCTCGCGATTGGCCTCAAGGCGCTCGGGCTCAGCGTCGGAGGCATCGTCGCGGCGCTGCTCCCGGGGATCCTCATCGTCGCGGGCCTCGCGGCCGTCGTCGCGGGCTTCGTCGTCGCCTTCCGCCGCAACCTCGGGGGCTTCGGAGACTTCCTGCGCACCACCTGGGAGCGCGTCACGCTGCTCTTCGGCGGCCTCCAGCAGCTCTTCGAGCAGGGTGGCTTCAGCGGGGCCGTCCGCGACGAGCTCGACCGCGCCGAGAACCTCGGGCTCAAGCGCTTCCTCATCGCGGTCTGGCAGCTGGTGCACCGCGTCCAGCAGGTCTGGGAGGGCTTCAAGGACGGCTTCGCCCGCACCATCGAGGAGGCGCGCCCGGTGTTCGAGGACCTCGTCGGCGCCTTCCGCGCGCTCGGCGACGAGATCGGCGCGCTCTTCTCCGAGGTCACCGGCGGCGCCGCCGGCCTGCCGAGCGCCGAGTTCCGCAGCTTCGGAGAGGTCGCAGGGGCCGCCATCGGCTGGATCGTCACGGCGCTGACCACGCTCATGGCCATCTTCACGCGCATCGCGGGCGGCGTCATCAGCGGCTTTCGCTCGATGCTCGAGTACATCCGCCCCGCCTTCGAGCTGGTCGGCGCCGCCATCGGGCGCCTGCAGGACGCCTGGAGCCGCCTCACGGGCGCGACGGAGGCGGGCACCGGGGCCGTGAGCGCGTCGACGAGCGCCTGGAGGACGCTCGGCGAGTTCCTCGGGCAGGTCTTCGGCGGCGTCGTCGCGGTCATCACCGCGGCGCTGTCCGTGCTCATCGACGTCGTGGCCATCCTCATCGACGTCGTCGTCGCGGTGAAGGACGCCTTCGTCGCGGCCGGCACCTGGATCGGCGAGACGGCGGCCGCCATCTACGGCTGGTTCGCCGACACCCTGCCGAACGCCGTCGCGGGGGCCATCGCCTCCATCGGCAACTTCTTCCGGGGGATCGGGGAGTTCTTCGTCGGCATCTGGCGCTGGTTCACCGACATCTTCCAGGCCATCGCCGACGGCATCATGAGCTTCCTGCAGCCCGTCGTGGACTTCTTCCGCGGTGTCGGCCGGGCCATCCAGTCGGTCTTCGACTTCATCCGCGACATGGTCATCCGCGTCCTGCGCGCCATCCCGGACGCCCTCCTGCCCGACAGCCTCGAGCGCCTGAGCCGTCAGCCCCTCTCGACCGAGGTCAGGACGCCGGACTCCTTCGCCGCCACGGGCAACACCCAACACACCGCCGCGCGGGCCGAGGCCGCAACGTCCGCGATGCCCTCCGCGGCCGACGCCCGGGGGCGCATGAGCGAGTTCGCCGCGCTCGAGGCGAACCTCCGGGGCTTCGCGAACGACCGGGCCAAGGAGCGGGGGCAGCCTCCGCCGTTCCAGATCCAGGTCCAGGTGGACGGCGAGACCATCGCCCGCGCCACGCACAACGCCAACCAGCGCAACGCGAGCCGGGCCTTCACGCCCGTGCCCGCGTACTGACGAGGAGCGCCGCGATGCCGTTCGATACCCGTCCGCCGCGCTGCTCGCTCGTGAACGTCGAGACCGGCGAGTCCATCGAGTGCCTGTTCAACCCGACGCAGCTGGCCGAGAAGGTACAGGTCAACTGGAACCGGCTGACGGTGCCGGGCCTCTCGCACCAGGTGCTGCAGTACCAGAGCACCGGCAACCGGGAGCTGAGCGGCGTTGAGTTCTACCTCGACCGCGTGTTCGCCGCCGAGCAGCCGGGCGACGTCGACATCATGGACTTCCGCGCGTTTTTGCGGGCGCTCACCGTGCCGCCCGAGGCGACCGAGGGCGTCGCCGCGACAGCCCCTCCGCGCACGCTCCTCGTTTGGCCCGGGGTCCTCACGGTCGAGGCGGTGCTCACGAGCGTCGAGTTCCAGTACCGCCAGTTCGGCAACGACGGCCGCGTCATGGTCTACGCCGCGACCGTGGGCTTCGAGGAGATCCTCGACGTCCGCGTCACCTCCGAGTCCCTTCGCGAGGAGGTGTGACGATGCCTCCGCGATCCGGCTCCCGACACACCTTCACGCTCGGTACGCGCGACGACGCCGGCCGGCTGTTCCTGACCGAACGCGAGCCCTACGGCTTTCGCGAGCACACGGACACGCGCCGCCACATGGTCGCGCAGGGCGAGGCGCTGTGGACGCTTGCGGGCCGCTACTTCGCGCCGCTGCCGCGCGCGTGCGGGCTCTGGTGGGTCATCGCCGACTTCCAGCCCGACCCCATCGTTGACCCGACGCTCACGCTCGAGCCCGGGCGCGTGCTGCTCATCCCCTCGGTCCGGATCGTCACCGACGTCATCCTCGCCGAGCAACGCCGGAGATCGGCATGACGACGCCTCAGGACCGCAGCGCTCCCGGCGTGCGACTCACGCTGCTGCGCGATGAGCGCGCGACGTCTGGCGAGCCCTTGGACCTCGCAGGGAGGCTCATCGGCTTCACCTACGAGGACGCCGAGCGGAAGGCCGATCAGGTGTCGCTCCAGCTCGACAACTTCGACCTCTCGCTCTTCGACCGCGAGGACCTCGCAGGCGGTGCGACGTTGGAGGTGAGTTGGGGCTACCCCGGGAACATGGCACCGCCGCGTCGCGTGGTCATCCGCAGCCTCAAGGGCTTCGGCACGCTGACCCTCGAGGGCCGGGCGACGACGGTGCTCATGGACCGCGAGGCGCGGACGCGCGCCTGGGAGAACAAGTCCCGCGCCGACATCGCGCGCGCCATCGCCGAGGAGCACGGGTTCGAGGGCGGCTTCGTCGACGTTGAGGACACGGGCGAGGTCTTCGACGTCATCAACCAGACCGCGGAGACCGACGCGCGTTTTCTCCGGCGTCTCGCGAGCCGCGAGGAGTTCGAGTTCTTCGTCGACGACGGCGGCCTCCACTTCCACACCCGCCGTCAGAGCGCGGCCCCGACCCACGTCTTCACCTGGTACGCCGACCCGGGCCGCGGTGACGTCCTCTCCGTCAACGTCGAGGGCGAGCTCGCGCGTCGTGCGGGGCGCGTGACCGTGCGCGGACGCGACCCGCTGACGCGCACGACGGTTGAACACACGGCGACGAACGCCACCGCGAGCCGCGAGACGCTGGCCGAGGTCGTCGAGGTCGTCGACCCCGACACCGGCTCGACGTCGCTGCAGACCCGCAACGCGACCGCCAGCGTCCAGCCCACCGCGGCGACGACGAGCGCCCGTGTGGAGCGGGAGGCGGGAGCCCGGTTCCGTCGGGCGGAGCGCGCGACGGTCAAGCTCTCGCTGCGCGTCGTCGGCGACCCGACGCTGCGCGCCAAGAGCATCGTCGAGGTGCGCGGCATCTCCTCGCTGCTCTCGGGCAAGTACTACGTCACCGACGTCAAGCACGTCATCGCGGCCTCCGGGTACGTCTGCGAGCTGAACCTGACCCGCGATGGCAGCGGCCGACGCGCGCGCCAGCTCGCTCAAGCGCAGGGCGGAGCCCGTAACCAGAGCGCGCCCCGCAGCGGGGGCGCGATGACCGAGGTCGAGACGGTCGACCCGGACACTGGCGCGACGCGCGTCGAGTTCCGCAGCGACGGCCGCACGGTCGGCGCGGAGGACCCCGAGGCGCGCATGAGCGTCGCAACCCCAGGAGGCGACTGAGCATGTTCACGACCTTCGACGACGACGTGCGCGCGCACGACACGCGGCTGCTCGGCCTCTACGTCGGCTACGTCACGCACCGGCGGGACCCCGAGCGCCTCGGGCGCGTTCGCGTCTGCATCCCCGGCGTGCTCGAGCCGCACAGCGCGTGGGCGTGGCCGCTCGGCACCGCTGGCGGCGGTTTCAAGGACCGCGGCCTGTTCGCGGTTCCCGAGGAGGGCGCCGAGGTGGCGGTTTTCTTCAACCAGGGCGACGTCGACGCGCCGTACTACCTCAGCGCGCAGTGGGGAAAGCCCGAGGGCCAGAGTGAGGTCCCCGAGGAGGCGCAGAAGGACCCGCCCGACAACCGGGTACTCGCGACGCCCACCTTTCGCGTCGAGCTCGACGAGTCGGCGGGCGGGCGCCGCATGAAGCTCACCAACAAGAAGACCGGCGACCACCTCGTGTTCGACGCCGAGGAGAACAGCGTGACGCTCGAGGCGACGAGCGCCCTCACGTTG
>SYAK01000496.1 GCA_005788935.1 Pseudomonadota bacterium | reverse complement strand
ATCGATGCGGACGTCCTCGCCCGCGAGGTCGTCGCCCCGGGCGAGCCCGCGCTCGCGGCGGTCGTCAAGGCCTTTGGCTCTGACATTCTGTCAGCGGATGGCACGCTCGACCGTGGCGCCCTTGGCCGCCGTGTCTTCGCGGAGCCCTCCCTGCGCAGGCAGCTCGAGGCGCTCACCCATCCCGCCATCCTCGCGCGAACCGGTCGCCTGCTCGCGGACGCGCAGCGGGCTGGTTGGCCGTGGGTCATCTACGAGGCCGCCCTCATCCTCGAGAACCAGACGGAGGCCGGGCTCACGGGGCTCGCGGTGGTTGTCTGTCCGCCCGAGGCGCAGCTCGCGCGCCTGATGGAGCGCAGCGGCCTCGCGGAAGACGAGGCGCGGCGACGCATCGCAGCGCAGACGGATGACGCGCGTCGGCGGGAAGCGGCCACGTGGCTCCTCGAGAACGACGGAGATCTGGCCGCGCTGACCGCCCGGGCGGACGGGCTGTTCGACACGCTCGTGGCGCGCTTCGGGGCCGTTCCACCAAGCTGACGTCGCGACCGGCAGGCGCTTGATGCCGGGCTGACGGCACGTCAGGCAATCGCCGTGGCGCCGGGCTGACGAAACGTCAGAGAAACACCCGCGCCATGCCGACGTTGTGGGATTCCAGGGCACACGCCGGGGCGCGCGCGTGGTCCGCGTCGGACGGGGCGCGAGGGCCCGGGTTGGCTGCTCCGCTAGGCGTTGGCCTGACGCGAGCCGCCAGAGGGCGCGGGATCGGACAGCGCGCGGGTTCATCAACCAGGTTTGACGGTTCGTCAGACAACGTCCGACGCGGGTCCCCGACAGAACGTCAGACAAGGGCCCCTGTCTGACGTCCTGTGACGACCGTCGACCGACACCTGACATTACGTCAGACGACGTCCGGCCCCGGGACAGGGCGTCCGACGATGTGCAGGACTTGACAAGACGTCAGACGACGTCCGGCACCTGACAGTCAGGCCGCGCCACGCTGGCGCAGACGCGCGACCCCGAGGAACAGCAGGGCCGCGAACAGCCCGAGACTGGTCACACCACCCGCACACCCGCCGCCCTCGACGATCAGGACCTCCGGGTCGCAGTTCGCGGCGTCGACGTCATCGCAGGGATTGCGGGGATCGGAGCCGCGCTGCAGCTCCTCGCCGTCCTTGGCCGAGCCACCATCGGTGTCCGGGTTCAGAGGGTTCGTCTCGCTCGCGCCGAGGGCCCAGTCAGCCGGGTCGCGGTCACCATCGGCGTCCTCACTGGCGAAGCAGGCAACCTCGTCCCGGTCGTGCGGGTTGGGGAAGCCGTCGCAGAGGCTGTCGTTGTCGCTGTCCGCCCGAGCTGGGTGGGTGTGGATGACGAGCCCGTGGTCGCCCTCGGGGTCTGTCTCCCTGCCACGGCAGCCGCTGTCGTCCCAGCCCCCGCCGAGGGGCCCGTCGCAGAGGCCGTCACGGTCGCTGTCGGTGTTGACCGGGCTCGAGCCGAGGTCGAACTCGCCGCCGCGGCAGGCGCCACCCGCCCATGCGCCGTCACAGATGCCGTCGTCGTCCGAGTCCGGGTCGATCGGGCTCGGCTCGCCGTTGCCCCAGTCACCCGCGTCCTTGTCGCCATCGCCATCCTCGACCGCCACGCACGGCTGAACGCGGAGCGCGCCGTCGCAGAGACCGTCACCGTCGGTGTCGACCTTCGTCGCGTCGGTCTCGGTCGGGGCCGGACCGTCATGGCTGCGGTCCTCCTCCGCATCGAGCAACCCGTCTCCGTCGGTGTCGTCGCAGTGGTTGCCCTCGTCATCGGCGCTCGCCGTGTAGACGCCTTCATCGTAGGTGTTTTGCTGCTGTGGATTGGGGATGAACGGACAGTTGTCGACGTCGTCCGGGATCGTGTCGCGGTCGGTGTCGAGGACGATCTCGCTCTCGACGTCGGTGCGGACCGGCGTCAGCGCGACCTCGGCCAGCGGGGCGGTGGCGCTGTCGGGGTCAACCCAGGCCCGCGTGAAGAGGGTCTTCGCGGCGCCATCCTCGACCCGCGCCCGGAAGCTCGCGACCGCGCTCCGCCCCGCCGCGACGACGCCCGAGCTGGCACCGACGCTCTGGACGAGCCGACCCGCTGGCGCGAGAAACGGCGACCCGCCGCCGACATCGTTGAGGCCGACGTTGTTGAGGGTCGTCGAGCCCGGGACATAGGCGAGGCCCGCGGGCAGCTCGGCGCGGACCGTGACGCCGGGCCGGCTGTTGACAGCGCCGTCGTTGCGGACGGAGACGGTGAAGGTGACCTCGTCGCCGACGTCGAGCTTGGGCGGGGTGACCGGGTTGACGGTGAAGCTGTAGTTCAGCACGACGCCGCCGACGGGCGGGACAGGCGCCTCCTGGCGGTCGACCTGGAGCGCCGCGCCATCACAGAGCGGGCGCCACTCGCTGCGCCAGGACGGCTTGACCTGCAGGGAGTCAAGCGGCGCTGGCGCCTCGGCGAGCTCCGTGACCTCGAACTGCATCACGACAACGCGCGACTCGCCCGCGTCAAAGGAACCGAGCGGCAGGCCGCCGGTCGTTCCCGCGCAGTTGACAGGGTCGACGAGGCTCGCCGACACGCCATCGATGGGGACCCCGTCGACCGTGACGGAGGACGGGATGAGGCTGAGGTTCGGCGAGATGTCGGCGCAGAAGTAGACGTCGTCGCCGCGACCGAAATCCTCGTTCTGGAGCATGAACGTCCACGTGACGGTCTCGGCGACGTAGGCCTCCTCGCGGTCGACGGCGGCGGTGGCGACGATGGACGGCGCGTCGAAGTTCAGGGTGAGCCCGAGGGCGGAGAGGATGAAGTCGTCGCCGCCTGTCCGGATGCGGAGCGTCGTCTCGGTCTGCCCCGAGACGAGGACAGCGGGGTTGTAGTCGAAGTCGTTGAGCGGGATGGTCGTCAGGTCCCAGCCCTGCCGAGCCCCCGCGACGAGGCGGGTATTGAGGCCGTCCTGCAGCGGGTCGGGGTCGCGGATGACGCCGTGGTTGGCCGTCCCGAAGGTGCCGCGGGTGTCGATTTGGCCGTCGGTTCCGTTGATCTGCGACGCGAAGAAGTTGTTCGCGGCGTTGTTGGGACCCGAAAGCAGATAATACTCATCCCAGTTGCCCGGATCGAGCAGCTCGAGGGGGTCGAGGATCTCGAGCGTGTCCTTCGTGTAGCGGGCATCGCCCTCGAGGGCCGCGACGACCATCGAGCCCTCGGCCGCGAAGTTGGTGTCGGGCGTGCAGAAGCCGGTCACCGGGATGGTGGTCGTCCGGTTCGTCGCGGTGTTGCCGGTGAAGCGGATGGTCTGGCCGATGTTCCAGAGGGTGATGTTGCGAATGGGCAGCGCCACGTCCGTGTGGACGACGAAGAGTCCCCAGCCGCATGCGCTCAATTCCTGGGCGCGCATGGCCCCGACGACCCCCGCGACGGTGTAGGCGCCCGCCCCGCCCGCCCGGACGACGTCGGTGACGTCAGCCCAGCGCTGGTAGTAGCGGTTATTGGTATTGGCGAGCGTGATGTCGGTCTTCGAGAAGCTCGGGCTGACGGCCCGCGAGACACCGTCGGGCGTCACGAGGGTCACGGTGGCCGGCTCGGTGAGCGGGGTCGCAGGGATGCCGCCGAGCTGGCTCGAGCACGACCACAGCAGGATCGCGCGGTCGACGCCGCCCGTCGCGGGCAGATCGAGGACAGCCGACGAGCCGTTTCGCTGCCAGGTCCCGGTGGTCCCCTCGGCGAAGGTGCCGAGACGCTCGGACATCCAGGTCAGCGGGTTCGAAATGAAGGCCCCAACGCCGCCGTGGGTGCCAGGTGCCGTGCCGCCGTTGCCGCCATCGAGGCCGAGCGTGTTGCCCGTCAGGATGAGTTCGCCGCGCAACGTCCCGCTATAGATGATGGTCTGCGCGTGACCGTGATCCGGGGCCGCGGAGAGGCCAGCGACAGCGAGCAGGAGGGCGAGGGCGGGGATGCGCATGGCTGGGCGTCCTGGCGTGGGCGGGTGGGGTCGGCGGCGCTTTGGCGCACGGCGCATCACGTGAATGACTCGATTTGCCAGAAGGACGGGGGCGGATCAAGGGGCGGACGCCATGTTGCGCCATGTTCGACCCGCGTCAGCCCTCGGCGCGACGCCAGGAGAGGACGACCCGCATCCCGCGACCGCTGGCGTCTGCGCGGGGACCGAGCGTGACCTCGCCGCCGTGGGCGGTCATGATGTCGCGGGTCAGGGCCAGACCGAGACCGGTTCCCTGGGGCTTGTCGGTGGCGAATGGCTCGAAGAGACGGTCACGCATGGCGGGCGAGAGGCCGCGCCCGGTGTCGGCGACGATGACCTGAACACGCGACGGAAGGGCGTTCGCGCCGTCGGGACCGGGGGCGTGGACCCGCACGGCGAGCTGGCGTGGCGCCTCGTCCATGGCCTCGACGGCGTTGCGGACAACGTTCAGGAGGGCCTGCCTCGCCTGCTGCGGGTCCGCGAGGATGTGAAGGTCACGGGCCTCGGCGACGACCGCCTCGACGGAGGGGTCGAGGGTGACCTCGGCCGCGTCGAGCTCGCGCGCGAGGAACGTCAGGAATTCTCGGAGCATCGGGCCGAGCGCGACAGGCGCGACTTCGGCCCGCGGGACCCGCGTGAACTGCAGGTAATCCTCGGTGATGGCCTTGACGCGCTCGACCTCGCGCGTGATGGCGGCGAGGATCGGGCGGGCCGACGACGACGACGGCAGCGGCGCGATCTCGTCCTCGAGCAGCTCGGCGTTGAGCCCGATGGAGCTGAGCGGGTTTCGTACCTCATGCGCGATTTGCGCCGCGAAGCGCCCGATGACGGCGAGGCGCTCGGCGCGGAGCAGCTCCTTTTGCTTGGCGGCGAGGGCCGCGTCGCGCGTCGCGAGGCTCTCGGCCATCGTGTTGAACTCCGCCGCGAGCTCGCCGAGCTCGTCGCCGCGCATGAACGGGACGCGCTCGGCATAGTCCCCGCCCGCGATACGACGGGCACTCTCACGGAGCGCACGGATCGGGCGGAGCGTCGCCATCACGACGAGCAGCATGCCGAGGCTCAGGAGGAGCGCTGCGAGCGCCACAGCGACCGCCACCACCGTCGAGTCGCGGCTGTCGGCCTCAACCCGCACATCAAGCTCCCGGGCTGGCACGCCGAGCGTCCGGACAGCGTCGTTGAGTTCGCGGTTGAGACGTCGGTGCGCACGCCCGAGGGCCGCGACCTCGGTCGAGCCGGCCCCGAGCGTCCCGGCCTCGGCGGCCACCACCACCGCCGCGACGAGCGCCGCATGGCAGGCTGCACCCGCGAGGAGGGGCCGCGTCCCGCCACCGCAGAGGCCAACCCCGCCGTCGGCGACAGCCTCGGCGAGCGCGGTAGAGCCCGCGAATTCGACGAGCGTGAGGCCCACCCGCGCGACGACCTCGCGCTCGGCCTCGAGGAGGGCCCGCGCCTTCGCGAGCCCCTCGAGGCGCGCAACGGCCTCGCCCATGCCGTAGGGGCCGCCGAACGGGTCGAGCCCGGGCAGCACCTGCCGCAACCACTGGGCGTCATCAGGCCGCCCGAACGCGAGGAAGGGCTCGACCGACTTCAGCTGGCGCGACAGAATGCGCAGCTGGTTCACGGTCGGGACGAGCTCCTTCCAGAGCACCGTCACCGACTCGCGCAACGAGCCCATGCGCGCAAGCATGAACACGATGGCACACGCGAAGGCGGCGACGATCGCGGCGAGGCTCAGGAAGATGCGCGTCGCGACCGAGAGCCCACGCCGCCCACCTCGCGAGGGCCCGAGCTTTGGACGTCGGGTGACAGCGACGGGCGGCGGCCCGTCGTCAGCCACGGCTGGCTGGCGCGCCGCCCTCGGACGGCCGCCAACGCAGGATGGGCTTGCGCACGGCGCGGGTCTCGTCGAGGCGCCCGACGAGCGGGATGTGCGGTGCGGACTTGATGATGGCGGGCTCGATACGAGCCTGCGCGTCGATGTCCTTCATCGCGGCGACGAACAGGTCGAGCGTCTCGAGGCTCTCGCACTCGGTCGGCTCGATCATGATGGCGTTCGGGACGCAGATCGGGAAGTAGGTCGTCGGCGGATGGAAGCCGCGATCGATGAGCCCCTTCGCGATGTCGCGGGTCTCGATGTCGGCCGCCTTGCGCTGCACCTTGTCGGTGAGCACCACCTCGTGCATGCACGGCACGTCATGGACGACGTGGAACGTGTCCGAAAGTCGGGCCCGAAGATAGTTGGCGTTCAGCACGGCCATCTCACCCGCGTCCTTCAGCCCCTCGCGCCCGAGCTCGCGGATGTAGGTGTAGGCGCGGACATGCATGCCGAAGTTGCCGAAGAAGGCCTTGACGCGGCCGATGGTCTTCTCACGGGCGTGGTCGAGCCCGTACCCCTCGCCGCGCCTCACGATGCGCGGGATCGGGAGATACGGCGCGAGCTCGGCCGTGACGCCGACCGGACCCGAGCCTGGACCGCCACCGCCGTGCGGCGTCGCGCAGGTCTTGTGGAGGTTCAGGTGCATCGCGTCGACGCCCATGTCGCCTGGGCGGGCCCGACCGAGCAACGCGTTCATGTTGGCGCCGTCGCAGTACACGAAGCCGCCGCGCGCGTGGAGGATGTCCGCGATGTCCTTGATGCCGGCCTCGAACAGCCCGAGGGTGTTCGGGTTCGTCATCATGATGGCCGCGACGTCGTCGTCCATCGCGGCGAGCACGGCCTCGGGCGACAGCAGGCCGGAGTCCGAGGACTTCAGGGTCACCGTTTCCCAGCCGAGCATGGCGCAGGTGGCCGGATTCGTGCCGTGGGCCGTGTCGGGGATGAGGACCTTTTTCCGCGCGTGGCCGTCGCGGTCGAGCAGGCGGGCCCGAATGACGGCCATGCCGGTGAACTCGCCCTGGGCGCCCGCGGCTGGCTGCAGCGTGATGTCGGAGAGACCAATGATCTCCGAAAGATATCCCTCAAGGGTGTGCATCAGCTGCAGCGCGCCCTGCATCCAGCGCTCCGGGGCGAGCGGGTGCAGGTCGGCGAAGCCCTCGAGCCGCGCGACCTCTTCGTTGATCTTCGGGTTGTACTTCATCGTGCACGACCCGAGCGGGAAGAAGCCCGTGTCGATGGCGTAGTTCTGCTGCGACAGACGGATGAAGTGGCGGACCGCCTCGGGCTCGGAGACCTCGGGCCAGAGCGGGGCGTTGCGGCGACGCAAGTCGGCCGGAATGGCGATGTCACCCGCGGCCTCGACGGCGCTCGCAGGCAGCGAGCTCGCGCGGCGTCCGGGGCTCGAGCGCTCGAAGATCAACGGTTCGCGGAACTGGAGACCACGCGTCGCGGGGAAGCTCATGGCGGAAACCTCGGGTCAGGCGGTGACAGGCATGGGCTCGCGCGGCCAGCGCCGCACGGAGCGGGAGTCGACCCGCCCCGCGCGGGGGCGGGTCCTCT
>SYAK01000495.1 GCA_005788935.1 Pseudomonadota bacterium | reverse complement strand
GCGACGAGCACGGCGGCGAGGAACAGGTCTTTGGGCTTCATGAGCGGGCGCGGGACAGGGCAGGCCGCAAGCGCCGCCCCGATGGCGTCAGCCGCCCGCAGGACCGCGCCGAGGTCGGGGGCGTGGTCCGGAGCGACGGGCGTCGGGACCGCGATGACGAAGGTCTCACATCCTTGCAACTGCAACGGATCAGACGTGACCGCGAGGCGCCCCGCGGCGACCTCCGCGAGCGGGCTCTCGGGCTCGCTCGGCGGGGCCACGTCAGGCAGGGCCGTGCCGCCCGAGACGGCCGCGCGCAACCGCGCCACGCGCGCGACCGAGACATCGAAACCGACCGTCACGTGACCTGCGCGGGCGAAGGCTGCTGCGAGCGGCAGGCCCACGTAGCCGAGGCCGAGCACCGCGATCGCGGGGCCCGTCGGGCGCGCCGCGGTGTCCCGGCCCGTCACCACCTCAGCCCTGTCCGCCCATCTGCTCGAGCTCGTCGGCGCCTGGCAGAAGGGACAGGTCGGGGACGACGATGATCTCGATGCGACGGTTCTGCGCCTTGCCATCCTTGGTCGTGTTGTCGGCCCGGGGACGGAACTCCCCAGCGCTCGACGCCGAGATGCGGCCAGGCGTCATGCCGCCCTCGATCATCGCGTAGAGGACCGAGTTCGCGCGGGCGTAGGCGAGCTCCCAGTTCGACGGGAAGGTGGACGTGCGGATCGGCACGTTGTCCGTGTGTCCCTCGACCTGGAACTCACGGTCGGGCAGGCCCGCGAGCACCTGCGCGACCTCGATGACCGCGCGACGCCCCTCGTCGGACAGCGTCGCCGAGCCCGACGGGAACAGGATGTCGGTCGCGAGCTCGACCACCATCTTGCCGCCGTTCATGCGCACGCGCAGCTTGCCCGAGTCGATGAGGCCCTTGAAGCGCGCGATGAGCGTCTTGAACTCGGCGATGCGTGCGTCCACCTGCGCCTTGCGCGCCTGCAACTCCTTCAGCGCCTTCTGCAGCTCGGCCTCGGTCGCCTTCATGCGGCTCTGGTCCTTGGCGAGCGCGACCTTCTCGGCGTTCAGGCTATCGATGAGGCCCTGCAGGCGCTTCTCCTCGACGGCGAAGCGATCGCGCTCCTGGCGCAGCTTGTCCTGTTCGGCCTTCAGCGCCTCCTCGAGCTTCGCGAAGCTTGCCTCGTGCTGCGCGTCGCGCGCCTGGGACTCCGCGCGGAAGGCGTCGAAGTCACGTTGCAGCGCCTCGTGCTTGCGCTTGGTGACACAGCCGCCCAAGGCGAGCGCTGTGAGGGTGAGAGCGACGAGGTGACGGCGGATATTCATCGGTGGGACCTCCTGAAGGCGTCTTGGATGCAAGTCATTACGCAAATGCCCGGGTGTCAGAGCCCGTCAAGGGTGCGCGTGCGCGGCGTCGCCTCGAGCCGCTCGACCGCCCTGCAGGCGCGCAGATCACGGTTGCCAGCGCCCGACGAGGCGGTGCAGACGCGCCGGTAGAGGCGCCTCGCCTCGGCGAGCTCGTCCTCGGTCGGGGATGCGTTGGCAGGCCCACCTTCGAGGGAGACGGCGAGCTGGAGGCAGCCCTCGATGTGGCCGCTGTCGCAGGCCCCACGCAGCAGGGCGCGCGCGAGCGTCAGGTCGGACGGCACCCCGAGGCCGGTCTCGAGACAGATGGCGTAGTTGATGCATGCGGCCTGGACCGCCGGGTCGGCTGACCCTGCAGAAACCACGTCCCCAGCGCCTGCGGCACGGCCCGCCCGGGCACAGGTCGCGCGCCAGAAGGCGGCCGCACGCTCGGGCTCGGTCTTGAGCTGCCCGCCCGAGAGGCCCGCCTCCGGGTGCGAGACGAGCAGCGCAGCGAGGTTCTCGCAGGCGCCTGGGTGGCGCGCGGCGCAGGCGGTCTCGTAGAGGCGTCGGGCCCGCGCGGGGTCCTGCTCGACGCCAATCCCGTAATGGAGGACGTAGGCGAGGCTCGCGCAGCCGCCCGGGTCGCCACCCTCACACCCCTTCTCGTAGAGGCGCACGGCCCGCGGCTCGTCGCGCGGCACGACCTCGCCGCGATGGAAGGCGAGCCCAAGGTTCGAGCACCCCGCGGCGGCGCTGGCATCACACGCGCGGCGAAAGAAACGGAGCGCGACGGCCGGGTCCGCGGGCCCCTCGATGCCCTGGTCGAACATCAGCCCGGCCTCGAGGCACCCGACCCCGTCGCCCATGCGGCAGGCCCGGTCGAATCGGCCGACAGCACCGCGCCGATCGGGCGGAGTCACCCCGAGCGCCAGCTTGCCCCGCGCCGTGCAGGCGAGCGCCACCCCGCCCTCGCAGGCCGCCTCGCACCGCGCGACCCGCGTCGGCGCGTCGAGATCCGCCCTCCGACAGTCGCCCGCCGCCTGCCATCCAACCTGTGCCTCGCGCGTCCGCCCCGGCCACCCACAGCTCGCGGCAGCGAAGGCCAGCGCGACCAGGGCGACCCCGGCGGGCAGGCGCGAACCAGGCTGTCGAAGGCGGCGAGACATGTGGCGAGGGCGCTCCCCGGAGGTGGTCGCCACCTCCGCCGGGGTCTTTAGCAGGAAGCCCCGCCACACGCCACTTTAGCCCGCCGTGACATCCTCGACGACCCCCGCCGCCAGCCGCGTGGCCCCGGCCGCATCCAGCCACGACGCGCCCCCCGCCGCCGCCGCTTCGAAGGCGAGCAGGGCCTCGAAGAAACGCCCGCGCGCCGCCTCGACCGTGAGCCGCGAGAGGCGCTGCTGAGGGCCAGCGGCGTCCCAGGCCGCGAGGAAGACCCGCCAGCGTGCCCGCTCCTCCGCGGCCTCTGCATGGGCCTCCCGCAGCGGGCGGAGATCGACGCGCTCGGGCACCCAGGCGTCTGGCGGACAGACGTCGGACGGGGTCCCGACGACCACCCCGAACCGGGTCGCATCACTTGGATAGAGGCGGCAGACGGCGGGACGGACCGCGTGGACCCCGCAGCGATTGAGGCCTGGCCCGAGGTGCATCAGGAAGACGCAGCGCCGCAAGCCGCCCTCCCCCGTGCCAAGGAGCGTGCGCCGGAGACGCAGCTCGCGGGTCTCGAGCCCGCCGAGGCGCACCCCGTCGAGGCCGATGGCGTCGGCGCGCACGGGCGCCAGCTCGGCAAAGTGGGCGGGCGGGAGCCCGAGGTGGGCGACGAGGCGCGCGACGTCCGGTCCGGTGAGCTCGGGGTCAAAGACGGTGCAGCAGCGCGCTGTCGCGCAGGTCGCGCAAGGCGACGCGCTCACCGCGCGCTCCGAGGGCTCGGCCAGAGGTCGGCGAAGGTGTCGATAAGATGCCCAAAGAGCACCTCCTCAGGCATGCGATACGGTCCTGCGTCCAGGGCCTCGTGCCAGCGGGCCGCCGCCGCGCGCGAGGCCCCCTCCGACGGGTCGAGATGGACGCCGCGTGGCCCACCACAGGCCTCAGGCGCGAGGGCTCCGAGTCCGCAGGCGGTGCGCGCGCCATGCAGCGGGAGCGCGAAGACACACGCGGCGCTGCCCGATGGCCCGACCTTGCGCAGCGTCAGCCCGCAGACCGGGGCGCCAGGCTCCGGGGCGAGGCGAAAGCCTGTCCCACCCGCCGCTCGACCGAGGGTCACGAAGGACGCGAGGGGGGCGCCGAGCGTTCGCGCGATGCGGACGGCCTCATCGGGGCGCAGGTCGCAGGGGACCTCCGCACAGACCGAACGCTCGCCCAGGGCCGCCTCCAAAGCCGTCCTCAGGCCGGCTGCCAGAGCCCGACCGGGGCGCCCGACGGTTCGATGACGATGGCGCGGCGGCCCCCTTGCACCGGGGCGGGGTCCTCGAAGTGGTAGCCGCCAAGCCCACGCACCCGTCCGAGTGCGGCGTCGAGGTCGGACACGCGCAGGAACGGCAGCCAGAGCGGCGGCATCGGCGCCCCGGGCGGCAGGGCGCGGATGAGGCCAAGGACCTCCCCGCCCGCTCGCACGCGCGCGGCGCGCCCTTCGCCAGCGCGGACCTCGGCTGGCTCGATCTCCCAGCCGAGCTCGGCGTAGAAGGTCACGGCGGCCTCGACGTCCGAGGTGAGCAGCTCGTACCAGGCGGGCGCCCCCTCCGCCTCGGGCGGGGCCTCGAGCCCGGCCTCGAGCGGCACGAGGGCGAGGATGGCGCCGTGCGGGTCGGCGATGAGGCACGTGTCGGTGACCTCGGGCGGGGCGCCGACGTCGTCCTCCGAGAGGCCCTCGGGGAGCTCGGCGACATCGGCCGGGCTCATGAGGACCACACCTCCCGCCTCGGCGGCCCGGTCTGCGAGCTCGCGCGGGGCGGCGACCGCGGTGTGCACGACCCAGTGGCTACGCACGTCGGGCCCGGCCACGACGCCCGCGAGCCCGATGACCGGCTCCTCGACCGCGCGCGGCGCGAGGGCGAGCAACGGCACCGGCTCATCCTCGGCCACGACTTCGAGGCCGAGCAGCGCCGTCAGGAATGGCACGGCGCGCCCCAGATCGGTCGAGAGCAGCTCGAGGTGGACGAAACGGCCTTCGCTGGACATGCAGCACTCCTCGATGCGACGGATGGTGGGGTGAGTCTTAGCCCGACAGGGCTGGGACGACAAGGCCCGCAGCGTCGTCGGATCGCGGACGCTGCGGGCGGACTGGGGACCGCGCGCGCCCCCGAGGCGACTGACGCAGCGCGACAGGCTGGGCATGGCGCCCCGCCCGGTGTAGTCAGCCCGCCGCGGACCGGGACGGGACCGCGGAAGGACGGAGACGCATGCTCAAGTGGAACCTGCTCGCCGAGACGCGGACCCCCGACGGCTGCCGCCTCGGACTCTTCGAACACGACAGCGAATACGTCCTGCGCGTCGACGGTCGCGAGCTGATGTCGAACCGCCGCCACGCCTCCGAGCTGCGGCTTGGGGTCATCGGTGGCCTCGCCGCGGCCTCGCCAGGGCGCCGCGTGCTGATCGGCGGCCTCGGCCTCGGCTTCACGCTGCGCGGCGTGCTCGCCCACGCGGCCCCTGACACCGAGGTCGTCGTCGCAGAGCTGATGCCTGAAATCATCACCTGGAATGCGCGATCGGACTGGCCTCTGGCCGCTGACGCCCTCGCGGACCCCCGGACGCGCGTGGCCCTCGGTGACGTCGGCGCGCGGATCGCCGAGGCCGCTGACGGCGCTGTCCCGCGCTACGACGCGATCCTGCTCGACGCCGACAACGGTACGACGCCGATGATGACCGAGGGCAACCGGGCCCTCTACCGCACGGACGGTGTCCGCCGCGCGCGGGCCGCGCTGAACCCGGGGGGGCTCATCGCCTACTGGTCCGCGGTCCCCGAGCCCGCCTTCGAGAAGCTCCTGCGACGCGAGGGGCTCAAGGTCGAGACCGAGTTCGTGCGCGCTTGGGGCACGGGAGGACCGCGTCACGCCATCATGATTGCACGTCGAGGGGGCGCGAGCGGCCCGCCGACTCTGGCCCATCCGGGCTCGCGCTCAGCAGGCTCGCGGCCTCGCGGAAGCCGGTGACGGTGTCACAAAGGGCCTTGGACCACTCGAGCGCACGGCGCGTGACCGTCGGCGCAGGCGACCGGAAGCCGGCACTCGCACAGGCCTCCTGACGCGGGTTGCAGTTGTCGACGAGCCCCCAGACGCCGTCGAACCGATAGGCGTCGCCGAGAAACCAGATGCATCGCACCGTAATCCGGTCCACGTGCATCACGCAGACCGAGGTCCGCACGGTGTATCGGCCGTCACGCTCCTCGCGGCGGAGCCAGACGGCCTCCCCCGCGGGGTCCTCGAGCACCTCGAGGGTCCGGCCGAGCCGCTGCTCGACGTGGCGTTGCAGGCACTGGGCGAGCCAGCGCCGATGGCTGGGCGTGACCGGATGCGACATGGGACCCCCGTGTGTCGTTGGACGGTTGGCGTTGGACGCCATACGGGAGACGACGCGTTCGCCCAGCGGGATCGGACAGCGGGCCGATGAAAAAACGGCGCCCGACCCTCAGTCCGCCGCCTCGAGCCCGCGGACCCAGCCTGCGAAGCGCTCGGCCAGCGCCTCGAAGCCACCCGCGTCGGTGTCGCCGATGACCGACTGCCCGTGGATGACGCGCACCCGGGCGTCGAGGTCCACCCGGCCCTCGAAGGGCGCCCCAGCGACACCGCGCTCCCAGCTGCGGCGGGCCTCATCCCGGGCCGCGCCGAGGTCCCGGTTCGCCTCGGCGACGAGCGCGTCGGGCGACAGCGGCCGCCCCGTCAGCGCGACGAGGGTCTCGTCGTGGCTCGCCTTGTTCCCCGGGGCCCAGCAGGCCGCTGCGAGGTCTGGCCCGACGCGCGGGTTGTCGGTCAGGTGCCCGTCACGGCGCACGAAGAAGTCACGGACCTGGGCGACCGCCATCTCGGCGAGCACATAAGCGTGATAATACGCACTTGATTCCGATGAGATGAGGTGCGGCACGGCGAGAATCGGCCGCGCGGACGCATCGAGACCCTGAACCTCGCGTTCGACCTCGCGCAGCGCGCCGAGGACGCGCTCGGGGGTCCGCTCCGCCTCAGGCAGCTCGTAGAGCAGGCGCTCACCCATCGGCACGGTGATGAGGCGGCGGACGTCCCAGCCTCGGAACGGCTGCTCCTCTTCGACCTGGCGCAGCACGAGCGACAGCGGCAAGGGCGAGCCGGCATGATCCTGCGCATAACGAGCGCGCCAGTCTGCGTCGTCGATCAGCGAGTCGAGGAACATCGACTGCGTCTCGGCGAGGGCGACGCTCGTCGGCGGGTACTCGTTGCTGAAGCACGGAGCGCCCGCCGTGATGTTCGCGAAGTGGGCCGCGTGGCCACCCTCGTGAAACAGCGTCGTCATCGCGACCCGGCCGCTCCCGACCGCCCGCGGCACCGCGTTCGCCGTGAAGTTGATGCGCGCGGGCTGCCAGACGCCCCCGTCGAACCAGGTCGGCCCCGGCCCGTGCATGAAGCCGTTCTCGTACTTGCCGGGCCGATCGACGAGATCGAGCGTGAGCGTCGCGCCGCGGAAGCGAACGCCGAGCCCCGCGAAGCTGCGCCCCCAGCGCGAGAGGGCCTCGGCGAACGGGAAGTGCGGGTCGAGCTCGCGCGACAGCCCGCCCGCCCGCAGGAAGCCGAAGCTGTGCGCGGTCAGGGCCTCGCGCCCGTGCGTCGCGGCGAAGCTGTCGAGCGCGCGCCGCGTGCTGTCCGCGGTCGCCGCG
The DNA here is from genome assembly GCA_005788935.1 of Pseudomonadota bacterium. The sequence continues at coordinate 3,879 of SYAK01000495.1, read as the reverse complement.
AGGAAGGCCTCGAGACGGCCGAAGACCTCGCGCTTGCGGAGGCGCTCGGCGACATGGACCTTCCAGTCGTAGTAGTCCTCGTAGCCAAGCAGCCGGCCGAGCCGGTTGCGCAGGCCGACGATCTCGAGGAAGCCGAGATCGAGGACGCTCCGCTCGATCGCGTACAGGCCTTCGAGCGCGGCCTTCCGCACCGCCGCGTCCGGGTCATTCGCGATGAGCAGCGCGAGCCGGTTCGTGGAGGCCGCGACGAAGGCCCCCGTCCTCGGGTCGACCAAGCCCGTCGCGAGCGCTGCGCGACGCCGGCCGAGCTCCGACTCGCGCGTGAGGATTTCCGCGGCGAGATCGCGCGCTTCGGCCGAGGCGATGGTGTGGCAGGCGAAGAGGCGGGCCCAGCCGTCGAGCTCGTCGCGCGCCACCGCGGGCGTCTCGGGCGGGGCCTCGCGCAGCGCCTGCTGGAGTGCCACCAGACGCTCCGGGTCCTGAAGGAAGGCCTGAAGGGCGGCGTCGGCCTGCGCAAGCGCGTCGACGGCGGCCGCGCGGTCGCGGGCGAGCCCCATCTTCACCTCCCAGAAGAGGTCTTCCTTGCGGGTGTGCAGCGACAGCCAGGTGCGGCGGGTGGCGGTGACGAGCGCGGAGACGGACATGCGGCGGAGCTCCCTCGACGCTCGCGGTTCCGAGCGCCAGGAACAGCCTGCGCGCGCTGCGACGAACGTCAAGCGGTGCTTCATCAACCACACTTTTTTTCCAGGCTTCTGCCTGTAAAAAACTTCCTGGGGCCGCAGCGTGCCGGTCGGCGCCGCGGATTGGGAAGTTGCCCCGGAGGTCCGGGGGTGGCATCGTAACCCCTCCTGCATGGCCCGCCACCTGGGAGCGCTCCGGATGAAGACCGTCCTGACCTACGGCACGTTCGACCTCTTCCACATCGGACACCTCCGGATCCTCGAGCGGGCCCGCGCGCTCGGCGACCGCCTCGTGGTCGGCGTGTCCACCGATGCGTTCAATGCCACGAAGGGCAAGGCCTGCGTCATCCCGTACGCCCACCGGCGCGACATCGTCGCTGGCCTGCGCTGCGTCGACGTCGCGTTCGCCGAGGACACCTGGGACCAGAAGGTCGACGACGTCGGGCGCTTCGGCGTCGACGTCTTCACGATGGGCGACGACTGGGTGGGCCGCTTCGATTTCCTGAAGCCCCACTGCGACGTCGTCTACCTGTCACGGACGCCGGACATCTCGACCACGATCCTGAAAGCCGACCTGACGCCCGAGACCCGGGCCCACCTCGTGCGCATCTCGGATGAGGCCTGACCCTTTCGCACGTCTTCGCGGTTCGGGTTTGCTTCACAGCCACACCGACTTGGGCTAGGTTCCGAACGTCACGCAACGGGAGTCGCCTTGCAGTCCGCTGTCACCGTCGCCGAGCTCCTCGAGGCCCTTGAGCTCAAGCACCTCGAGCCGAATTTCCGCAACGTCGGCCTTGATGGCGCGGCGCTGCTCGACGCGACGGACGACTCGCTCGCCGCGATCGGCATCGCGAAGCCCGAGGAGCGGGCCGAGCTGCTGTGGGCGATCGACCGCCTGCGCGAAGCACCCGCCCCAGCACCCGATCCAGCGACCATCGACCCGGTGGCTCAGGCCCTCGGACGTCTGCGCGAGCTGAAGCAGATGCTCGACGCGGGCCTCATGGACGAGGCCGAGTTCCGGCTGATGAAGTCGCGCGTCCTGCTGCGCGCGCAGCCGAACGTGGACGCCGCGCGCGCAGACCGAGTGGCGGCCGTGAAGTTTGCGAAAGAGCAGGCCAGAGCGCGCAAGGGGCGAGAGCGGGACCCGAACGCGGTCCAGATCCACCGCGGGACCGCGATCTTCCTCGCGGTGGCACTCGGCCCCATCGGGGCTGACCGGTTCTACGCAGGCCACTTCCTGCTTGGCTTCTTCAAGCTCGCGGTGAGCTTCATCTGGATCTACCTCGCGACCTCGGTCGTCTACTCGACGTCGCGCCCCCCGGGCTTCGGCTATCACGAGACCCGCCTCATCGCGACGAGCATCTTCGCGTGGGTCGCCTGGTGCTGGTACGTCCTCGACGTCGTCTTCGTCGCTTCGGGGCACGCCCGGGTCTCTGGCGGCGTGCGCGAAGACGGCAAGGGACGCCCGATCGAGTGGGTCTGAGAGGCGCCTGCGTCAGCCCCTCGGCGGCCTGACAGGCGGCTTCGCTGGCACGCGCGCGGCTTCAGGGAGCCGTGTCGCCGTCCTTCCCGCGGTGGGCCTTCCGCCAGGCCCACGGAGGCGTCGGCGCGGTGTCGGCCCAGAGACCGAGCTGGCCCTCGCGCGCCGCGTCTTCGGCCGCCGCGAGCGCTGCGTCTTGCGAGAAGCGCTTGTAGTGCCAGGCGAAGCCCGCAGCCACCAGCCGTGCGTTCAGGCTCGGCCCGCCTGACTTCGGCACGAGCTCGACGATGGCGCGCCCGTAGCGGTCGGTGTCTGTCGTCGTGACGATGACGGGCCCCTCATCGATGAGCGCCGCGAGGAAGGCGCGCGCCTCGGGACCGTGGGGCTGAAGCTTCTCGGGCGCGTCGACCCCCGCGAGGCGGCCCGAGAGCGCGACACCCGCGCAATCAAAGCGGATCGTGTCGCCGTCGAGGACTGCCGTCACGGTCTCGGTCGGAGGGCAGCCTCCTTGGGCCGCGACCTTGTGCTGGCGCTGCAACCAGACGCCAAAGGCCACGAACGCGATCAGCGCGACGCCGAGCCACGTCCACCAACCCGACCGTCCTGTGTCCTTGCGGGCCCTTCGGCGCCAGACCATCGCTCAGCCTTTGCGGGCTGGAGCCTTGTTGGCGGCGCGCCACGCAGTGTATTCTTCCCAGCTGCCACGATAGTCGAAGACCACGCCGCCGTCGAGATGCCAGACGCGGGTCGCGACCGTCGACAGCAGGTCCTCGTCGTGGGTCACGAGAAAGAGCGTGCCCTCATACTTTTCAAGGGCCTGTCCAAGCGCGATGACCGCCTCGAGGTCGAGATGGTTCGTGGGCTCGTCGAGCAGCAGGACGTTCGGCTTCTCGAGCATCAGCTTGCTGAACATGAGCCGCGCAGACTCGCCGCCCGACAGCGCGTCGGTCACCTTGAAGGCGTCGTCGCCGCGGAAGAGCATCTGGCCGAGGATGCCGCGGATGTCCTCGTTGCCAGCCTGCGGGTCGAGATCGCGCAGCCAGTCGAAGGACTTGATCCCCTTCGGGATCTGCGGCCGGTAATCTTGCGCGAAATAGCCGAGCTGCGTCTCGTGCCCCCAGCGGACCGTGCCGCCGATCGCGGCCACGAGCGGCGCCCCTGCGGCGGGCGTTCCGTGCACGATGGCCTCGAGCAGCGTCGTCTTGCCAGCCCCGTTGCGACCGACGATGGCCACCCTGTCACCGCGCCCGACCGTCGTCGAGAACGGCTTCAGCACGGGCGAATCGCCATACGCGGTGGTCAGCTTCTCGAGCTCGAGGGCGACCTTGCCCGACGGACGCTTGGGCTCGAAGCGGATGAAGGGCCGCTGGATGTTGCTGCGCGCGAGCTCGGTCGGGGCGAGGCGCTCGACCTCCTTCTTGCGGGAGGCGACCTGGGTGCTGCGCGTACCGGCCGCGAAGCGGGCGATGAAGTCGTTGAGCTGTGCTATCTTCTTCTCGCGCTGCGCGTTCTCGGACTCGATGCGCGACCGGACCTGCGTCTTCTGCACGACCATGTCGTCGTAGCCGCCCGTGTACTGGATGATGGTCTGGTAATCGATGTCGGCGATGTGGGTGCAGACCGCGTTCAGGAAGTGGCGGTCGTGCGAGATGACGAGGACCGTCCCCTCGTAGTGGACGAGGAAGTCCGACAGCCAGTGGATCGAGTCGAGGTCGAGGT
>SYAK01000044.1 GCA_005788935.1 Pseudomonadota bacterium | reverse complement strand
GGCAGCTCGGCGATCTCGTCGAGGAAGAGCGTCCCGCGGTGGGCGAGCTGGAAGTGGCCCGGGGTGTCCTTCACGGCTCCGGTGAAGGCGCCCTTGACGTGCCCGAAGAGCTCGCTTTCGAGCAGCGCGGGTGGCAGCGCCGCGCAGTTGATCGCGCGCAATGGCCCCTCGCGTCGCCGTGAGAGGGCGTGCAGCGCCGAGGCGACGAGCTCTTTCCCTGTGCCGGTCTCGCCGCGCACGAGGACGGGGACATCCTCGACAGCGACGCGTTCAATGACGCGGAAGACAGACTTCAGATTATCCGAGCGTGTCCACATGCCGTGGAAGAGCTCGGGTTCATCGAGGGAGTGCGACAGGAGGTGCAGGCTGTTCATGGGCGCATCGTGCCCGAGCCGGGCCGAGGCCGCAATCCTCTCTGCACGCGCCTGAACCAGAATGTTGCAGGCGCTGAAACGGAATGTTTCAGGTCGAGGCCTTCCGCTCGACCAGCGCATGCTCGAGCAGCATCCCGACGATCATGGCCCCGACGAAGACGAGCGCGCTCTGGCTGCCTGTCCCGGCAGAGACGAGACCAGGCCCCGGGCAGAAGCCCGCGAGTCCCCAGCCAACGCCGAAGATGGCCGAGCCGATGAGCAGCTTCGCGTCGAGGTCGGCCGCGGTCGGCAGGTGGAACATCGGCGCCAGCAGCGGCGCTGGGCGCTTCAGCACGAACTGCAGCAGCAGGAAGTGGACCGCGACGCCACCTGCCATCACGAACGCCAGCGCCGGGCGCCAGTCGCCGGTGAAGTCGAGGAAGGCGAGGACGTTCGCCGGATCGGTCATCCCGCCGAGGATGAGGCCGGCCCCGAAGAGCAGGCCGGCGAGGAGAGCCGAGAGCGCCGAGAGGACCGGGCGGGGTTGGGGCGATGCGGTCACGGTGCACCTCCGAGGACGTGGCGGGCGATGAAGACGACGACCGCACCAGTGGCCATGAAGGTGAAGACCGCGGCGAGCGAGCGCGGCGACAGGCGCGACATGCCGCAGATACCGTGGCCGCTCGTGCAGCCGTTGCCAAGGCGGGTGCCGAAGCCCACGAGGAGGCCGGCGATCGCGACGATCGGCAGGCCGCATGGCGCCTCGGAGAACTTGCCGGGTGCGAGGACCGCGCCGAGCACGCCCGCGAGCAGCAGGCCGAGCAGGAACCAGCCGCGCAGACCGCCCTCGGCGCCCGGGGACTTCAGGAAGACGCCGAGGATGCCGCTGATGCCGGCGATGCGGCCGTGGACAAGCAACCAGAGGGTGGCGGAGAGGCCGATGAGGCCGCCTCCGATGAGGGCGAGCGTGATGTCGTTCAAGGGTCGGATCTCCAGGAATGTGACCGCGGGAAAGGATGAGGGGGTCAGGACCAGCGCAGCGCGAGCGCGAACGAGGGGGCCTCGGGACCCGTGGCGTCCGCGAGCGTCAGCGGTGTGTCGATGGCGGCGAAGAACCCCGCGATCGCGACGATCTGAAGGGCACGCCAGGTGGGGTCGGCGTGGAACGGACCGCCCTGCCAGCTGATCTGCGCCTCGCGCACCGGGCCCGCGTTGCCATGGGTGGTCGTGACGGGGCTCGCGGCCGCGAGGCCTGGCCGGTAGAGCTCCGCGTGGATGCGGTCGGCCCGCGCGAGCAAGACGGCTGGCGGCAGGGTCAGCTTGAGGAGCTTCCGCTTGACCCGCCCCACGACGCCGAGGGCGGGCGCCACGAGCAGCTGGGGCAACGCGGCGAGACTGTCGCCCGACAGGCGCAGGGCGGCGCGCGTCAGGCGGAGCTGGTGTCCGACTGGCAGCCAGCTCCCCGCGGTCGGGTCGTCGGGCAGCGTCTGCGGGTCGAGCCCGCTCTCCGCGCGCACCTGTGCCACCGCGTCGGGACCGAGGGCCCGTGTGACGGCGAGACGCCAGTCCCGCAGCGCGCGCCCGCTCACCTCGCCCGTGGGCTCCACGGGCGGATCGTCAAGCCCGGTTGCGGGGGCGAGGGTCGAGAGGAGCGCTTCGGCGGAGACGAATGGCATGCCAGCTCCGAAGTGTGCGTCGAACCCGGCGCGCGCGCGAGATTCTGCACCATCGGGTGCGTGATTCATCCCTGCGATCCGGGCGCGAGCGCGAGTGGGGCGGCCGTCGTCGCGGTCTTCCGGCGCCGTGCCCACCCGAGGGCCCCGAGGGTGACCGCGAGCGCCACGACCCCGGCGATTGGCGCGTGCGCTGGCAAGCCGACGAGCGGCGGGAGCTCCATGCCGACCACGAAGAGCCCCATCCCGATGACGAACCAGGCAAAGCCCCAGCGGAGCGCATCGGGTGACACACGGGCGACCAGACGTCCCCCGAGCACGCTGCCGATGACCGCGGCGGCGCTCATCGGAACAATGACGCCCCAGGCGATGTGGACGGCCGGGTTCGACGCGTAGCCCGCGAGGGCCGCGGCGGCGTTCATCGCGATGACGAGCAGCGCTGTTCCGACAGCCGCATCCATCGGCAGCCCGGCGAGCAGGGCGAGCGCTGGGACGACGATGAAGCCGCCGCCCGCGCCGACAAAGCTCGTCAGGGCCCCGAGCGCGAGCCCCTGCAGCAGCACGCGGGTGACGCGGCGAGCCGCAGGCATGGCCTCGGGTACCGGCGCCTTGCGGCCTCGCAGCATCGCGAGCGCTGTGCCGAACATCATCGCGGCGAGGGTCAGCATCGTCGCGGCCGCAGGCACCTTGCCCGCGAGCTGACTCGCGACGAACGCCCCGACCATGCCCGATCCGCCGAAGAGCAACCCCGTCAGCCACCGCACCCGCCCCGCCCGGGCGTGGGTCAGCAGCGCCGCGACGCTCGTGAGCCCCACGAGGACAAGGGAGCCAGCGGCGGCGGCCGGGGCGTCCATCCCGAGCGCGTAGCGCAGGATCGGGACCGTCAGGATCGAACCGCCTCCGCCGAGGAGGCCGAGCGAGACCCCGACGAGCAGGGCGAGCGAGATGGCGAGCGCGAGCATGATCGACGGGTCCTTGCATGGACCGTACCAGCTGCGGACAGTCGCCGCGCGAGGGCTGGCCGCCCCCTCGACAGGCCCCACGCTCGCTCGAGGTCCCAGCCGCGATGGCGCGGCGTGAAACAATCTGTTTCACGCGCGGGCCACATGAAACAGATGGTTTCACGACCTCGCCACCCTTGGCCGAGGGGGAAGAGCCTCTCCCACAGCGGGCTCAGTAGGGTGCCGCGAAGGCCCGCGCGAGGATGGCCAGCGCCTGCGGGTGCCCCTCCTGCGCGAGGTAGAGGCGCCACCAGGTGTCCCGCGCCTCTTCATCGAGGCCCCAGGTCTCGAGCAGACGCGCCTCGAGGACTGCGACGGCCGGGTCCCCCAGCCGCTCGGCGAGCCCGGACAGCGCGCCGAGCGCGGTCTCGAGCGTCGCCTCGTCATCGGTCGCGAGGACCTCGAAGGCGAGTGACGCCCCCAGGTCTTCGCGACTCCATGCGTTCACCGCAACACGATACGCAGCACCTGGCCAGAAGGGCGCCACGAGCGTCACGCGATCCCCCGAGAGCCCCTGCCACTGCTCGACCACTGCCCCGTCGAGCTCGGAGGTCACCGTGATCGCGACCGCGCCACTCGGCGTGACCTCCTGCGACCATGCGAGGGTCAGGGCCTCCCGGGGCGCGCGTCGGGTCCGGGTCGGCAGCGCCCGGTCGCCCGTCGCGAGTGGGAGCAGCCAGTCCGAAGGGGAGGTTGGTCGCGTGCGTGCAGCATCCCCCAGCCCAAGCGGGGGGACCCAGCGCCCCCAGGGCGGGCGGAAATCCGGGCAGCCCGCGGCGTCGAGCGTCGGCCAGGGCCCTTCGTGCCAGCCCTCGGGGACGTCGAGCGCGCGGGCCGTGCCCTGCGCCCCGCCCCTGGTTGCCAGCGCGTCACGCACGAGGGCATGGACCCGCCCAGCCTCTGCGTGGAAGCGAACCGTGGAGGGGCCGTCGACGACCAGCACCTCACCGCTGCGGGCCGCTAGCGTCAGGCGTCCCTCGGGTGGGACCACGGCGAGCATCGCGCCCACACCTCCCGGACCCTCGAGACGCGGACCGAGCGGCTCCGCGACCCGAAGCGGGCGGACCGAGGCCCCGTCGGCAGCCATCCAAATGGTCTGGGATGACTCCCAGACAAGAAAGGGATCATGCAGCGCGTAGCGAAGCAGGCCTGGCGCTGCGGGGTCCGGGTCGGTCACGAGGGCTGGCAGGAGGAGTCCGGTCAGGATCGCCCACATGCGCCCGATGCTAGCAGCGCCACGCGCGCCTGTCGCGTCTCCGCGCCGAATCGGCGTGGACGCTGACGAGACCTCGGCTAGGATGGGGATTCTGAACGCGGCGGGAGGCGACGGATGCAGGGTGGCGCGGGTGTGGGCAGAGCGGTCGTCGTCGGTGTCGTCGCGTGGATGCTGGCCATGTCGGCCTGCGGGGGCGAGCTCGCCCCCGACGTGAAGGCGGGTCGGCGTGCCCAGGGGGCCATCGCGACGCTGCGCATGCGGCTGCGTCAGCGCCTGCAGGCTGCCCTCGCCGAGGGAGGCCCGTCGGCGGCCGTGTCGGTCTGTGCGACCGAGGCCCCCATGCTGCGCGACGTCGTCGAGCGCGACACCGGGGTGCGTCTCGGACGTGCATCACTTCGGCGTCGTAACCCCGAGCCATCGGCCCCGCCGTGGGTCGCGGACTGGATCGCCGCGCAGGGGGAGCGCCCCGTCGCGGGAGTCACGGGCCTCGTCGAGACCCACGCCGGGGCTGTGCGCGTGCTCGAGCCGATCGGCGTCGAGCCGGTCTGCGTGATGTGCCACGGGGCTCGGCCCGGAGACAGCCTGCCAGCGGAGGCGGTCACGATGGACCCGGCTGTCGCAGCCGCGCTCGGGCAGCACTACCCCGCGGACGCCGCCACGGGATATGCGGTGGGCGACCTTCGCGGCGCCTTCTGGGCCGAAGCAGATTACTGATTATCGTGACATGAACAAGGAGCCGGCCATGACCACGCACCCTGACGACGCTGTCCTCTACCAACCCGCGACGCGAGCCGAACCCATCGGTCTCCTGCGACTCAACCGCCCCGAGGTCCGCAACAGCATGTCGCCCGAGCTGCTCGAGGCCTTCGCGCGGCGTGTCGCCGAGGCCGCCGCCGACGGGCACGCGCGCTGCGTCGTCCTGACAGGGGCTGGCCCGTGCTTCTCGGCGGGCGCCGACCTGCGCGCTCCGGTGCAGGGAGAGGCCGTCGATGCGAGCGGGCGGGTGCAGTTGCCGCAGGAGCGCTCCTTCGCGATGTATACGTCCTTTCTGCGCCTGCTCGACGTGCCCGTGCCCGTCGTCGGGGCGCTCAACGGGCACGCGGTCGGCGGCGGCTTTGGGCTTGCGCTGCTGTGCGACATCCGCGTCGGCGCCCGCGAGGCCCGCTACGGGGCCAACTTCGCACGCCTTGGTCTGCACTCCGGGATGGGGATCAGCCACACGCTGCCACGCCTCGTCGGCGTCTCGCGCGCGAGCGAGTTGCTCTTCACCGGTCGCCTCGTCGACGGCGAGGAGGCCGAGCGGATCGGCATCCTGTCTCGCGCGGTGGCGTCCGAGGGCGTCCTCGCCGAGGCGATGGGGCTCGCCCACGAGATTGCGCGCGCCGCACCGCTCGCGGTCCGCGCGATGAAGGCGACGCTGCGGGCGTCCCTTGGCGACGTCCGCACCGCGGCCTGGCACGAGGCCGCGGCCCAGGCGGCGACTGTCGACACGGAAGACTTCGCCGAGGGGCGGCGCGCGCTGCTCGAGAAGCGTCAGCCTGACTTTCAGGGGCGCTGACAGCTCACGATATCCGTCAGCCCGCAAGGCCTCGCACCTGCCAACCGAGCGTCTCGCCTGCGCGGTATGGGACCGCGACGTCGTCGCCGAACGGGACCTCGGTGGGCACGCGCCAAGGCTCCCGCACGAGCTCGAGCGCACGGGTGTTCCGCGGCAGGCTGTAGAAGTCGGCTCCGAATTCCGAGGCGAAGGCCTGAAGGCGCGTGAGCGCCCCGGCCTGTTCGAAGGCCTCGGCGTAGAGGGCGAGGGTGGCTGCGCCGGTGTACACGCCCGCGGGGCAGCACGCGCTCTCCTTGCGTTTGCGCGGGTGCGGGGCTGAGTCGCTGCCGAGAAAGAAGCGCGGGTCGCCCGAGATCGCGGCCGCGAGCAGCGCCTCGCGATCAACCCGCGTCTTCGGGATCGGCAGGCAATAGAGGTGTGGGCGCAGGCCGCCCGCGAAGATCCCGTTCCGGTCGTGGAGCAGGTGGTGGGGCGTGATGGTCGCCGCGAGCCGCCCGTCACGGGCCGCCATGACCGCCTCGACGCCCGCGGTCGTCGTCACGTGCTCGAGCACGATCCGCAGGGTGGGGTGTCGGGTACGGAGGCGGCTCAGCTCGCGCGCGACGAAGACCGCCTCGCGGTCGAAGATGTCGACGTCCGGGTCCGTCACCTCGCCGTGGATGAGCAGCAGGAGCCCGTGAGCAGCCATCGCGTCGAAGACCGGATCGAGCGCCACGAGCCCCGTCACCCCATGGTCGCTCGCTGTCGTGGCCCCAGCGGGATACAGCTTGACCGCCCGCACGCCGAGGCCCGCCGCCTCGGCGATGTGCCCAGGCGTCGTGCCAGGCGTCAGGTAGAGCGGCACGATGGGCGTGAAGCCGGGGTGTCCGTGGGTCGCCGCCACCGCCCGCAGCGCCGCGTCGTAGGCGACCGCGTCGGGGCCGGTCACGACAGGACGCGCGAGGTTCGGCATGGCCACCGCGCGTCCGAAGACCGCCGCCATCTCCGGCACGGTCGTCTCGAGCGCAGAACCTTCACGAAAGTGAACGTGGAGATCGTCGGGCTGCGAGAGGACGAGCCCGGCAACACGCGCCGCGGTCATGGAGTCACCGCCTTGAGCAGGGCGTCTTCACGCCCGATGACGACATAGGTCCACGGCACGACCCCGAGCCGGGCCCAGAAGGCGAGCCGTCCATCGGGCAGCGTCAGGCTGCCGTTCCGGGCTCCCTTGGCGGCCTCGAGGATGGCCGGTTCGCCAAACGGCTGGTACGCGAACCGCGTCCCGCGCCCTGTGCGCGGGATGCTCGAGCGGACCATGACCCGCCCCTCTCCGTCGACGAGGAAGGACTCGCCTGCGTCCTTCAGCGTCGGGATGACGAGGAACGTGTCGATGAAGAAGTCGAAGGTCATGTCGACCGCCGCCACCCCGATCGGCTGGTCGTCAGGGCTCCACAGCGTCCGCGTCAGCGTCACGAGCATCCCGAGCCCGCTCTCGTCGTATTCGGCGGGGGAGATGCCGAGGTCGCGCCGCTTGAACTGGTCAGTGTACCACTGTCGCTTGCGCGGGTCATAGACGGTATCCTTTTCGTCCGCGTCGAGCTTGTAGACCCAGATCCCCGGGTAGCCGGTCACGAGTCCGCCCTCGGTCGCGGCGTAGGCCCACACGAGCGGCACGCCCGTGTCGCCGAGGAGCTTGCGTTGTTCGGCGTCTGACAGCTCTGGCGCCTTGGGATCGTGGCTGCGCAGCAGCGTGCGGCGCATGAGTGGTCCGAGCGCGGCGAGGCGGCGCGCGTCCGCGACGACCGTGGCCCGCTCGACGGTCGGGGGATGGTAGAAGTCCTGTTGCCCGAACGAGATCGGCGCGTCGTACACCGGGGCGGCTGCGAGATCGGGGACCCGGGTCCTGAACTCCTCCGGGAAGACGGGGGTGGCCGCGGGCGGGGGCTCGGTCGCGAGCGCCGCCTCCATCGCGCCCGCGAGCGACTCGAGGAGGCCCTGGTACTGGTGGAGGCGCGTGTCCATCGTGTGGGCCTGTGCCGTCACGACGCTGCCAGCCGCCACGACGCGCTGTTCCCGCCGCTGCGCCGCCTCGCGCTGCGCCTCGAGCGCCATCGCCGAGCGCCACTCGAGCAGGCCTGCGACCACGAACACCAGCATCAGCAGCCCGAAGCCGGCCCCGAGCGTGAGCCCCCGGTTGCGGCCGACCCACCGCTGCGCCCGTTGCATCATCGAGTCCGGCTCCGCGAGGACGGACTCGTCCCGCAGGAAGCGTCGCAGATCATCGGCGAAGGCCGCGACGCTCACATAGCGATGATCCGGATCGCGCTGCGTCGCCTTCTCGATGATGGCGCGCAGCTCGCGGGGGATGACCTCGCGGCTGTTGAAGTGCGCGATTGGGGCCCGGTGGCCAGCGGCCGCGCGCACGACCGTCTCGAAGCTCGTGTCGGCGACGAGCGCCCGGCGCAGCGTCACGAGCTCGAACAGGATGAGGCCGAGCGCGTACTGGTCCGAGGCGCCGTCGAGCTCCTCGGTGGCCCCCGAGGCCTGCTCGGGCGACATGTAGGAGGGCGTCCCGACGAGGCTCCCCGAGCGGGTCTTCTCGACGCCGCCGCTCACCGTGACGCGGTCGCGCTTGCCGATCGGGCGCGCGATCCCCCAGTCCATCACGAGCACCTCGCCGTAGGCGCCGACCATGATGTTGTCGGGTTTCAGGTCACGATGGATGACCCCGCGCAGGTGGGCGTATTGAATCGCGTTCAGGACAGGCAAAAGCAGTTCGACGCGCGCCTTCAGCGACAGCGCCTCGCCGAGTGCCTCGCCTCGCTCGAGCGCGTCCCGTGCGGCCGCCATGATGTCCGTGAGCGTCCGACCGCGCACGAATTTCATCGCGTACGCGAGCCGCCCCATGCCGTCCCGTTCGATGCCATAGATCGGGACGATCGACGGGTGGTCGAGCTGGGCGGTGATCTGGGCCTCCGCGAAGAAGCGCTTCACGACGCTCGGTCGACCGAGCAGCTCGGGGTCGATACGCTTGATGGCGACGGTGCGGCGGAGGGCTGGGTCACGCCCGAGGAGCACCTCGCCCATCGCGCCCTTGCCGAGCAGCGAGATCACGCGATGGCGCGGCGTCAGGAAGCCGATGTCGCCCTCGCCCTCGGGCGGCGGTGTCAGGGTGATCTCGTGCTGCGTCAGGATGTCACGCAGCGCGTCGTTCGACAGCAGGCCGTCGCGGTTGAGCTGGGTGACGAAGCCCTCGACGTCCTCGCCCGCCGTCGCGCTGTAGCGGGCGTACAGGACCTCGACGTCCCGATGCCGGTTCTCTGGAAAGAAGTCGAGCAGTTGCGTCAGCTTCACGGCGACATCTCCCGCGTGAGGCGTCGAGTGCCTTCAACGCCGCGTCAGGCGAGGAGCTCGCGCAGGACACGCAGCAATGCCGACTCCTCGGGGTCGAAGCGTCCATCGGCGGTCGCCACTTCGAGGAAGGCCCGCAGGTAGGTGTCGCGGTGGTCGTGGGGGATCGCGTAGGGGTCGAAGTCGGGGGGGCCCGACGCGAGCCACTGCTCGACGCACGCGCGCTCGGCCTCCGCGAGCCCGAGGTGCTGCGCGAGGTCGCGGACGACCTCCCGCTCTTCGGGGCGCACCTCCGCGTCGGACCAGGCCGCGACGCAGGCGAGCTGCACGAGTTCGAGGCGCTGTCGGGGCGTCATCGCTGCAGGAGAAGCAGGCATGAACAGGCTCCAGTCGGGGCGGGATGCGCGGGCACCCACCCCCGCCTCCAGCGGCCTCTGCCCTAGCATGCATCCGTGGACTTGTCAGCCGCGCGGGGCGCCAGATTGCGCCAGCTCGCCCCAGACGGCCCCCAGGTCCGTCCAGCTCAGGCTCAGGCGACGGCCGACGTCTCGGTCTCGGCCGTCCTCGCGGGGCTCGCTGGCGCAGGTCCAGCAGAGGCCGCGGTCGGTACCGGGGCGGCGACGTGCTGGTGCGCGCTCGTCGTGCGCGACGCACCGAGCCGGGTCGCCGTGTTCGCGAGCCCGAGGAGCAGGCCGTTGCCGAAGGCCCAGCTGCCGTATTCGCGCGCAAAGGCCGCGAGCTGCGCCGCCCTTGAGCGCTCGACGAACGGGACGGGCAGGGTCTCGCGGCGGTGGCGCTCGGCTTCCTTGTAGATCGTCTCGAAGCGCCCGAGGACCACGTCTGGGTGGGCTGTGCGACGCGCGAGGTTGGCCGCCTCGCCACCGAGCTTGCGGCGGAGATCGCGGTTGCCGAGGAGTGCCACCGTCGCGGCCCCGAAGCGGGCGTCGGAGTCGGGCTCGTTCGGCGGGATGAGGGCGCCGTTGACGCGGTCGACGACCTGGCCAGCGACCCCCATGCCGTCATCGAAGCAGACGGCTGGCAGGCCGCACCAAAGCGCCTCGTTGACGACGTTGCCGAACGTCTCCGAGACGGAGGTGTACACGAAGAGGTCCGCGTGGGCGTACCAGTCGACGAGCGCCTTGTGGCTCGTCTCCCCCGAGAAGTGGATGCGCGCCGCGACAGGGGTCGTGGCGGCCTGCCGGACGAGGTTCGCGTGGTCGTGCCCATCGCCGACGAGGGTCAGCGTGGCGTCCGGGTCGCGCGGGGCGATGTGACGGGCGAAGATGTCGATGAGGCGGTCGAGGCTCTTCTCGCGGTCGTGACGGCATACGACGAGGAGGCGGCGCCCGGCCTTGAAGTGCGCGGGGAACGGGTCGTGCTCCGAGCGGCGCGAGAAGATGTCCGGGTTGATCGGGCGCCCGACGACCTCGATCGGCGTCGTGACGCCGCGCTGCCGCCAGTAGTCGACCATGTAGCGCGACTGGACGATGAAGCAGTCGCTCTGGTTGTAGATGTGTTGCGCAAAGTTGCGCTCGACGTCATGGGCGCGGGCCTGCAGGAAGGCGCGGACGGTCGCGTTGCCGTACAGTTTGTCCGAGAGGATGAAATGGCTGTGGGTCGGCAGGTGGATGATGTGGGTGTTGAGGAACGGGATCCCCCACATCTTGCGGGCCCACACGCCGTAGTGGAGCATGTGGCAGTTGCCCTGGCCATGGATGACGTCGACGGGCGGGCGCCTTGTGAAGAGGCGTGACGGCCCGCCTGGCATCGCGACCTTGACGTTCGGATGGGTCGGGTAGCCGATGGCCGGAAACAGGAAGTCCGACGAGCCCTCGACGGGCGCCTGGGTCCCCGTGTCCGGGCCCATCAGCGTGACCCCGTGGCCGCGACGCCGCAGGCCGTCGGACAGGAAACGGGTGTGGATGGCGGGGCCCGACAGGACCGCCGGGGACGGGTACTGGGTCAGGATGCCGACGCGCATGGCTCACTCCAGCGAGGACGAAGGGTCCAACTCGGGGCCGCGAGGCGCGTCCATCCGGTTGAGGTCGCGCGATATCACGCAGCTTCGTCCCGGACGGCCAGAAAATGAGCATCGCGCCAGACGTGGGTCGGGCCTCCGCGGGCAAGGATGTGCAGAAATGCAAAACGCCCGTGATGACGGGCGTTTGTATCGCGCGGAGGGCGCGAGGGCTGCGGCGGGGTGCCAGCCCCGACGTGCGCAGTGGTTTAGC
>SYAK01000494.1 GCA_005788935.1 Pseudomonadota bacterium | reverse complement strand
TGAAGGCCCGTGAGCATCTCGCCGACAGAGCCCGCGATGGCCGTGCGGTCGGTCACGGCGCCCTTCTTGAAGGCCACGATGGCCGAGCTGCCGCCTTTGAAGTCGATGCCGAAGTTGAAGCCCTTGATGGCGAGCAGCGCCACCGAGGCGATGACGAGCGCGGTCGAGACCCCGAAGGCCTTCCCGCGGATCCCGAGGAAATCGAAGTTGCTGTCGGGCTTGACGAACTGAATCATGGTGGGTGCCCCTGGGGTCTCAGATGGAGAGCGTCGCGGGCTTCTTCGTGAAGACCCACCAGTTGAAGACGAGGCGCGACACGAAGACGGCGGTGAAGACGGACGTGCAGATGCCGACGAGCAGCGTCACCGCGAAGTTGTGAATCGGACCGCTCGTGAAGTTCATGAGCACGAAGGCCGTGAGGGCGGTCGTCAGGTTGCCGTCGATGATGGCCGAGAGCGCCTTGCCGAAGCCGGTCTCGACCGAGAGGCGCGGCGTACGGCCATCTCGGAGCTCTTCGCGGATGCGCTCGTAGATGATGATGTTGCCGTCGACCGCCATGCCGAGCGTCAGGATGATGCCCGCGACGCCAGGCAGCGTCAGCGCGGTGTTGAGGCTCACGAGCAGGATGAAGATGAGCAGCAGGTTGAAGGTCAGCACCGCGACCGAGATGAGGCCCGACTTGCGATAGTAGAGCACCATGAAGAGCGCGACGATGCCGAAGCCGAGCGCGAGCGAGATGCCCCCCGCCGCGACGGAGTCGGCGCCGAGGCTCGGGCCGACGTCGTGGTCGTGGACCTTGTAGACCGGGGCCTGGTAGGCGCCCTGGTTCAGCACCTCGGTCAGGGCCTGCGCCTCGAGCATCGCTGAGCGCCCGCCCGAGCCCATCGAGATCTCGGCGCGGCCGCCCGCGATCTTGTCCTTGATCTGCGGCGCCGAGTTGATGTCCTCGTCGAGCATGATGGCGAGCAGCTCGCCGACGTTCTTCTCGGTGGTCTCTCCGAAGAGGCGGGCCCCGTCGCTGTTGAGGTCGAGGTAGACGGAGGGCTGGTTCTTGTCGTTGTAGCCTGTCCGCGCGCGCGCCAGGTGGGCGCCGGTGATCTCGACGTTCGCGCGCAGGTAGACGGCCTGCCAGTACTTCTCGCGGACCGTGCCGTCCCGGGCGATGTCCTCGACGAACTCGAAGCCGATCATGCGGTCGGGTGGGACCGTGAGCGTGCGAACGAAGCGGACGAGATCGGCCTTCTTCGGAGCAATCACGACGCCGCCGTAGGTGTTGCGCGTCTCGAGCCCGGCGTCGGCGTTCCCGTTCTTGAAGGTCTCGACCGCCGCCATGACCTCCGCCGAGGCGAGCCACTGCGACTGGCGGTCCACGTAGCGCATCGTCAGCTGGGCCGTGCGGCCGAGCACCGAGCGGACGAACTCCATCTGCTCCTTGCCGACGCCCGGGACCTGGACCGCCACGTCGCTGTCGCCCGTCGCGCGGACGTCGGGGTCGACGAGGCCCATGCCGGCCACGCGCTTCTCGAGGTTGTCGCGCGTCTCGCGGACGACGTCGGTCCGGATCGCGACGGCCGCCTTGTCAGGCAGGGTGATGGTGACCGACTTGTCGCCCTTCGAGAGCTCGAAGCGGTCGTCGACCATCGCCATCGGCGACTCGAGCGACTCGTAGGCCTGGAAGGCGGCGTCATCCTTGAAGGTCAGGGTCGCCGTGTCGATCTCGGTCACCACCACGTCGATGCGCGACGTGTAGCCCGCGAGCTTCTCGGCGGGGAGGTCCTCGAAGGACTCGTTGGCGGCCTTCGCGAGGGCCTCGACCACCCGGGTGCGCAGCGAGTCGGCGGCCTTGGTCGTCGTCTCCTCGATGGCCTTCTTCCAGTCGACCGTGTAGCGCAGCTCGAGGCCGCCCTGCAGGTCGAGGCCGCCCTTGATCTTCTTCGAGAAGGGATACCAGGCCGGCATCTCGACGAGAGACGGGAGGGCGTAGAGCACCGAGAATCCTGCGAGGATCCAGGTGAAGATCGCGCGCCAGTTGCGCTTCTTTTCCATGTCGCGTGTCTCCGACGACGCGGGCAGCAGGCCCGCAAGGTGATTCGGTCAGCGGGGCGTCAGGCGCCGGGCTGCTGCGGGGTCTCGAGGGCCTTCTCGGTGTCGGGGTTCGCGAGGCCGGCGACGTAGTTACGCAGCACGCGCACCTCGGTCCCCTTCGCGATCTCGACCTTCAGCACGTTGCCGTCGATGGCATTGACGCGACCGAAGAGTCCGCTGTGCAGGATGACGTTGTCGCCCCGCTTCAGCGCGTCGATGAGCGCCTTGTGCTCCTTCGCCTTCTTCTGCTGCGGACGGATCAGCAGGAAGTAGAAGACGACCAGCATGCCGAGCATCAGGATGAGCGAGCTCGGGTCGCCGCAGCCTGGGGCACGTGGCGCGGCAGTCCCGGCCCCGGGGGCGGCGGTCGTCGCGGGCGCCGTGACCTCCTGGGCGAGGACGAAGAGCGAAGGGATGAAGGACAAGGCTGACTCCTCGGTGGGCCCGGCGATCGCGACGCGGTGGAGGCCTGCGGGCCGGATTCGAAGCCGAACTCTCTGACACCTTTATGGTTTTCGGCGTCTGCGGGCGCGGCGGGGAGGAGACCCTTAGCAGACGGGGCCTGCGGGGTCAACGGAAGTTGCGGGCCGCGGCAGGGTGGCCGGGTCGAGCCCGCGGCGCGCGAGGGCCTCGCGCTGGAGCTCGGCGAAAGTCCCGTCGACGATGGCGGCGCGGATGCGCCCCATGAGCGCGGTCAGGTGGTGCAGGTTGTGGATGGAGGCGAGGGTCGCGAAGAGGATCTCGTTCGCCTTCGACAGGTGGCGAAGATAGCCGCGCGAAAAACGGCCGCAGGTGTGGCAGGGACAGCCGTCCTCGACGGGCGAGTCCTCGAGGCGGTGGCGATGATTGCGGATGTTGATGTCGCCCGTCTGTGTGAAGAGGCGTCCATTGCGAGCGTTGCGCGTCGGCAGCAC
>SYAK01000493.1 GCA_005788935.1 Pseudomonadota bacterium | reverse complement strand
CGGGCACCGCGGGGTGCACGGGGGGCGAGGGTGGCACAATGGGCGCCCCGGGAGCCGCGATGGCGGGTTGCGCGAGCGGAGGCGGCGCGATGGCGGGGATGTTCGGGATGGCCGGTTGGGCCGGGTCGTCGGCGCGGGCCGAAGGCTGGCCGGAGGTTGCCTGTTCGAAGATGGCGCCCGCGACGAAGCCGAGCACGCCGAGCAGGACGAGCGGCAGACCAGCCCCCGAGCCCTCGGGGAGCAGCCGACGCGCACCCCCGGCGACATCGGGCGATTCCGGTGTGGGGGCTCCCTTGGCGCGCGGCTCGGAGGCGCGGGCGGGGGCCTTGCGGGGTACGGGACGCTGGGGCTGCATCGGGGCGGCTCCTTCGACGGGCGCGCGGCCTGTGGTCGAGCGACGGCGCGATCCAGACCGGTCGCCATGACCTTAGCAAGGAACGTTCCGGGGGTAAAGGATCGAGGTCGTCGCCGGCCCCGTCGGGAGCATGACGGATCCTCGCGATCCGGGCGTCAAATTTCTTCATCGCCACCCGCGGCGTGCCCGCAGACAAGGGCTGTGCTTGCCGACGATTCCGGGCCATGTCAGACGTCCCAGCGTCTGGATCCCCGGCACGCGTGGAGGCCCGCATGACTGACGTACAACGCACACCCTTGACCATCGACCCGGCCGATCTCCTGCAGGCCTTCGGTCAGAGCGCCTCGACGTGCACGCCGCAGGCTCCCGCGGTGGCGCCAGGGGACGGGCTCGAAGCGGTCTGGGCGGCGGTGCGCGCGGCGGGCGAAGGCGCGGGCCTCGGGCTGCTCGCGGCGTCGGTGGTAACCGGGCTCCGTGCCCGTGTCAGCGAGGTGACCGCGCGCGTCGGGGCGGGCCCGGCCGTGACGGTCGCGCTGTCGGGACCCTGGAGCCCCGGAACGACGGCCGACGCCTCGCCGCGGTGGGTGAGCGACCTGCTGCAGGCGGCTGGCGGACGGACAGCGGCGCCTGAGGCGGCCGAAGTGACCCTCATCCTCGGGCCGGAGATGGCTGGGGACACCCCGCGGTCCGACGTCCGTGTGGCCATCGACCTGCGACGCCCGGGGCCGCGCCTCGCCGAGGCCGCCGAGGTCCTGGCTGCGGCCCTTCACCCCGAACGATGCTCCGACCTCGCGGTCCGCCACGCAGCCCGCATCGCGAGGCGCACGAGGCCGCCAGGAAACTGACAGCCCCGTCAACGCGCCGCCAGCGACCGGGCGACGTGGTCCCGCCGCACCGGTCAGCGGACCTCGGCGCCAGTCCGGCGTCGAAACTTCGCGAGCTCGCCGTCGATGACCCAGCGGACGAGCCCTGGCGCGTGACGGACCATGAAGCGGGTGAACTTGCCCATCGCCGACGGCACGACGTGCAGCTTGCCGCGCGCGACGCCGTGGAGCAGTGCTTCCGCGACGGCCTCCGCGCGCATCGTCTCGACCTCGCCCGAGATGGCCTTCGTCTCGGGCGGCTTGATGAGGTTCTCCTCGGCGAGCTGGGGCGTGTCGGTGTCGGGCGGATAGCAGATGGTGACGGTGACGTTGCGCCCGACGAGCTCCTGGCGCAGGCACTCTGCGAAGCCGACCTGAGCGAACTTCGAGGCGGCGTACGCGCTGTAACCGTAGATACCCATGAAACCGAGCATCGAGCTGACGACGCCGATGCGACCTGAGCCGCGCTCGAAGAAGTGCGGCAGGAAGGCGCGGACGGCGTGGACGGTCCCGAAGTAATTGATGCGCATCATGCGCTCGTAGACCTCGGTCGGGGTCTCGAGGATGCGCGAGGGGTGCGCGACACCGGCGTTCGCGAGGACGACGTCGCAGCAGCCAAAAGCCTCGACGACCTCGCGAGCGACACGGTCGCAGGCGGTCGCGTCGCTGACGTCGAGTCCGAAGGCGCGGACGCGCTGGTCCGGGCGCCGCCTGAGACCCTCGAGCTCGCGCCGCGCCGCCTCGAGTCGCTCGGCCCCGCGCGCGGCGATGGCGACCTCGCCTCCAGCCGCGACGACCGCGCGTGCGGCGGCGAGCCCGATGCCGCTCGAGCCGCCGGTGATGAAGACGACCTTTCCGTCGTAGTGATGCATGGAACGCTCCTCGCCGTTGGGAGGCGTCCTAGCATGCGGTCCCGGACCGGTCGAGGCCGGGGCGCGCGCGGGCGACGGCGCGCCGACCGAGCAACCGTCCGGTCGCGCCACCGAGCAGTTGTCCGGTCGATGAAGCGCTATCGCGTCAGCACACCAGACTCGGCTCTCTGGCGGGCCACCGACGCACGCACGCCGGACCGATCGAGCGTTCGGTCGCATGCAGAGCGGCGCTCAGGCCCGTTCCGGACGACGACCGGGCTGTTGACGGTGTCCTTCGAAATCCGTAGACGGCCTGCTCCGAGCCACCCCCGGAGGCATCGCATGCGTCGCACCCCGAATGGCCATGAGCCAGCGCCCTACGACCCCGCGTGGACCGTCCGCAGGGGCGTGGCCCGCGCGTCCGAGGTCAACCCGCGACCGGATGCGGGCATGCGCTTCGTGCTCGAGGACGGGGCCGAGCGGAAATTCACGTTCCGCGAGCTTGAGGCCGAGGTGCTGCGGCGTGGTCGCTGGATGCTGTCGCTCGGACTTCGCAAGGGCGACCGGGCAGCCTTCATCGTGCCTGGCCCGATGGAGTTCGTGCTGAGCTTTCTCGGCGCGACGTCGGTCGGGATTGTCCCGGTCCCGCTCTACCCGCCGATGGGATTCGGCAAGCTCGACGCCTACATCCGCGACACGGCGCGGACGCTCGAGATCGCGCGCATCAAGGTCCTGTTCACCCAGAAGCGGGTCGAGACCATCCTCTGGTCTCTGATGGACAAGGGGACCGGACTCGAGCGCATCGTGCCGCTCGAGAAGGCCGACGGGTTCGAGGCGGCGAGCGGGCCGGAGCCCGAGATCGTGGGCCCTGACGACGTGTGCTTTCTCCAGTTCACGTCGGGCTCGACCGCGGCGCCGAAGGGGGTCGTGGTGACCCACCGCAGCCTAGGCGCCAACGGCTGGGCCATCATGCAGCACGGCGTCGAGTCCGACCTCGCGAACGACCTCGCGCTGTCGTGGCTGCCGCTCTACCACGACATGGGGCTCATCGGCTTCGTCATCGCGCCCCTGACCGCTGGCATCGAGACCTGTTTTCTGCCGACCCTGTCCTTCATCAAGCGTCCGTCCATCTGGATGGAGAAGATGTCGGAACACCGCGCGACGATCTCGTTCGCGCCGAACTTCGCCTACGGGCTCGCGGTCAAGCGGACGCCCGCCGAGAAGGTGGCGCGGCTCGATCTGTCGCGCGTGCGCGTCCTCGGAGCGGGGGCCGAACCCAACAACCCCACGACCCTGAAGGCGTTCATCGACCACTTCGCGCCGGCTGGGCTGCGACCGGAGGCGATGTTCCCCGTCTACGGCATGGCCGAGGCGACGCTCGCGATGTCGTTCTCCCGTCTCGACGAGCCCTTCCGCCACGAGCTGGTCGACGCCGACCGCTACGCCGCGGAGGGGCGCGCGGTCGCGCTCACCCCGGGACCCGACGGGACCGCGCCTGCGGGGCGCAACACGCGAGCCTTCGTCTCCTGCGGATGGACCTTCCCGCAACACACGCTGCGCGTGACGGACGACGACGGGCGCACGCTGCCCGATCGCGTGGTCGGCGAGGTCGTCTTCGCTGGCCCGTCGGTCGCGGCGGGCTACTTCGAGAACCCGGAGGCCACCGCGGCGACCTTTCGGCCTGACGGGCTCCGCACGGGCGACCTCGGCTACATGGTCGACGGCGAGCTGTTCGTCACGGGCCGCAAGAAGGACCTTATCATCCTGAACGGCCGGAACTACGATCCGCAGTCGATCGAGTGGGTGGTCGCCGAGGTCGACGGGGTCCGGATGGGCAACGTCATCGCCTTCTCGCGCCCCGCCGACAACACCGAGGAGCTCGTCGTGGTCGCGGAGACGCGCAGCGGCGTCGACACCGAGAAGCTCGTCGGCGAGGTTCGGACCCGCGTCCGCGAGAACTTCCAGATGAACCCGGCCGACGTGGTGCTGCTGCCAGCTGGCGCGCTCCCGAAGACGACGTCTGGCAAGCTTCAGCGGCAGAAGGCGCGCGTCCACTACCTCGAGGGCAAGCTCGGGCGCGAGGGCGTTCGCACGATGGGCGACCGTGGACACCGGCTGACCCTCGCCCGCCACGTGGCCGCCTCGACGTTCTCGCGCGTCCGCCACGCCGTCACCCGCTCGGAGGTCGTCACACGCGTGCGCGCGGCCTTCGTCACGCGCGGGCTCGGCCTCATCCGTCGCCTCGGTGTCTTCAACCGCCGCCGCTGAGGCCCTGTCACTTCGACGACGCAAGATGTCACGTCTGCGTGAACCCGCTTGACGCGTACGCCCCAGGCGCCATATCGCCGCCCGACGCGGGCCCTGTTCCCACCCTCCCCGCCCTTTTGGAGCCATCACCATGACCGACACCGAAATCCTCTCGCTGCTGAAGAGCGCCCTCGACGAGGTGGCCCCTGGCTGGGCCAAGGACCTGAAGGAGTTCAACACCGACGTGAAGTTCCGCGACCTCGCGGTCGACTCGGTCCAGATCATGGAGATGCTCGGCGTCATCGAGGAGCGCGCGGGGTGCACGTTCGCTGACGACGAGATCAATCAGATCAACAAGGTCGGCGACATGGTGGGGCTCATCCGCAAGCGGGCCGCCTGAGACACCGCGCTGGCTCGCAGCACACGGTCCTCGTCGGCTGACACTGTGTCAGGTCAAGGCGCCGAGGGCCGCTCACGTGGCCGCACCCCGGGCCCACCCGACGTCTCGCCTCCGAGGACCTCATGACCGCCCACGTCATCGCCATCGTCGGCGCAGGAGCCCGCTTTGCGGGTGCCCGCGACGCCCACGCCTTTTGGGATGTCACGCGCGCAGGACGCGCCAATTTCGGGCCCGTGCCGGCCTCACGCTGGCGCCACGACGTGGTCTTCGACGCGAGCGCGCGCGCGCGCGACAAGAGCTACGCGCCGACGGGGGCGTGGCTCGACGAGATCGAGACCTTTCCGGCCCAGACGCTGCAGATGCCGCCGCGACGGGTCGAGGTGACCGATCCGCAGCAGCGGCTCGCGCTCGAATGTGCCATTGACGCAATCGAAGACGCCGGGCTCGCGACCGACGGGCTGCCGCGGCGAACAGGCGTCTACATGGGCGTCACGGCGGTCGAATATCGCACGCTCGCGAGCTCGCGGGTCGTGGCGCAGATGATGGCGTCCGGGGCCCTTGGCGAGGGGGCCTTGACGCCCGAGGAGGCCGCGGTGCTGTCGCGCGCGGTCGACCGTGTCATCGCGAGCCGGCCCTATACGGCGCCCGGCGTCCTGTCGAACATGGTCGCGGCGACCGTGGCGCAGGAGTTGCGCCTTCATGGCCCGGCATTCGCGACCGACGCGGCCTGCGCGAGCTCGCTCGTGGCGCTGCATGCGGCCGTCATGGCGCTGCGGACGGGGCAAATCGACGCAGCCCTCGCTGGCGGCGTCTACCTGTGCCTCACACCAGAACACCACATCGCCTTCTCGCGCATCGGCGCCATCTCGAAGCAGGGGGCCTGCCTGCCGTTTGACGCCCGGGCCGACGGCTTCGTGCAGGGTGACGGCTGTGGCGTCCTGCTGTTGAAACGGCTCGCGGACGCGCGTCGCGACGGCGACCGGATCCTCGCGACGATCCGCGGCATCGCGATGAACAACGACGGCGGCGGCGCGGGCCCGATGGCGCCCGTGAAGGAAGGCCAGATCGAGGTCATCCGCGCCGCGTGGGAAGACGCAGGCGTGTCCCCCGACGGCCTCGGCTACGTCGAGAGCCACGGCACAGGCACGCTGGTCGGCGACCACATCGAGTTCGATGGCCTGGTCGAGGCGCTCGGACACGGGGTGCGGCGCGCCGCTATCGGCAGCACGAAGGCGAACTTCGGCCACACGATGTCGGCGGCTGGCGTCTGCGGCGTGCTGCGGGCCGCGCTGGCGCTGGCACGCGAGACCATCCCGCCGATGGCGGGGTTCGTATCGCCGAAGTCGGACCTGCCGCTCGCAGACTCGCCGTTCTTCATCCCGACGGCCCCCGAGCCGTGGACGGGGGCTGGGCGCCTCGCCTGCGTCAGCTCGTTCGGCTTCGGCGGCACGAACGGGCACGTCGTGCTCGCGGCTCCCGACGACGGCGTCGCGCCAGCGGTCGGCCCCGCATCCCAGGCCGAGCTCTTCGTGCTGTCGGCCGGGTCCCCCGAGGCGCTGCGACGCCTCGCGGGCGAGACCGCCACCGCCCTGACGGAAGACCCCAAGGCCACGCTCGCGGGAGCTGTCCGCAGCGCGGCCCGTCGGCGGCGGCTTGAGGCCCGCCTCGCGGTGACGGCCGCGAGCCTCGCCGAGCTCGTCGCGACGCTGTCGGCGTTTGCGGCGGGCGAGCTGCCGAAGAACGCCGCGACGGCCGTCACGACCGCGACTCCGCGACTGGCGTTCGTCTACCCCGGACAGGGCGCGCAGCGGGTCGGCATGCTGGCTGGCATCCGCGATCGCTTCCCGCGGGTCGGCGCGACGCTCGACGCGCTCGACGCGGCGTCCGCTGGGACCATCGCGCGACCGATTACACATTTTCTTTACCCGGAGCGTCGTCCCGAGCATCGCGACGGCACACCTGTCGACCTCGCGCGGGCGGGCGACGAGCTGACCGCAACGGAGAACTGTCAGCCGGCACTCTTTGCAGTCGGCTACGCGCTCTCGGACCTGCTCGCCTCGGTCGGGGTCCGCCCGTCGGTCGTCGCTGGGCACTCGGTCGGCGAATTCACGGCCGCCGCCGTCGCGGGTCTGATGTCCCCGGACGAGGGCCTCCGCTGGTGCGCGCGGCGCGGTCAGGGCATGCAGGCGCTCGGTGGCGACCCGGGCGCCATGGCCGCCATCGTCGCGACCCCGGCCGCGGTAACCCCGCTGCTCGCGAACGGGGCCCGCCTCGCCAACATCAACCACCCGCGCCAGGTCGTCGTCTCGGGCTTCACCGAGGCCGTCCGCGAGACCGTCGCGCGCGCCCGCGCGGCGAACCTCGAGGTGACCGAGCTGCGGGTGTCGCACGGCTTCCACTCGGCTGTCTTCGACGGGCTCGACCTCGACATGGTGGTGGACGCCATCCCGATGTCCGACGCAGCGATGCCCGTGGCGTCGTGCATCACGCCCGCGACCTACACCGACCCGGCCACCGCACGCGCCATCTACAAGCAGCACGCGCGCTCACCCGTCGACTGGGTCGGGGCCATCGAGCGCTGCTGCGATGCAGGCGCCACGCTGTTCGTGCAGGTGGCTGCGGGCGGCCCGCTCGTGTCCTTCATCCGCGGGACGCGGCCAGACATGCCCGTCGTGTCGATCGCCTCGCGCGAGGACGCCGACAGCGGGCGGTCCTTCCTCGATGGGCTTGGCCAGCTCTTCGTGCGCGGCGTCGACCTCGACCTCGACGCCATCACCGCAGACGGGCCGCTGCTGCGACTGCCAGCGTCCATCCTGCCGCGCGAGCGCTACTGGGTCATCGGCGACCAGCCCGTCGACGCCCCCCTCGACTTCTCGGCCCTCGTCGGCGGCGAGGCGCCCGCCCGCGCCCGCACGGCCCGCGCGAGCGCGACAGACGCGGCGAAGCACGCCAGCGCGCCCGAACCGACGGAGTCGACGGCAGATCCACGCGTCGAGGTCGTCTATGCGGCCGTCGCGAAGGCCTCGGCCTACCCGCGGGCCGCGCTGAAGCCGACGATGCGGCTCGGCGACGACCTCGGCTTCGACTCGATGATGGTGGCCGACTTCATCGAGGAGCTCCGCCGCCAGCTGCCCGGTTTCCCTGGCTTGCCCCAGGAGCTGCTCGCGCGCGGGCCGTCGATCCAGGCGATCGTCGACCACATGCTCACGGCGCCGACGCACGCGGCGGGCGACTTGACGACCGACGACGAGGCCCCCCTCGAGACCTTCCGCCCCGTCCGCGTCCGGGCACCGCGCCCCGCCGTCGCGGCCCGCCGTGTCGTGCCACCTGGCCGCTTCCACCGCATGGGGCCACCGTCGGAGGCAGGGCGCGCGCTCGCGGCCGGGTTGAGCACGCGCGGCTGGAAAGAGGTCTGCGTCGTCTCGGCGAGCAACCCTTCGAAGGGACTCGACCTTCTGATTGTCGACGGGCTCGGCGAGGCCCGCCCGACGCTCGCCTCGGTCCTCGCGCGCGAGACGGCGACGCCTGACCGGGTGCCAGCCCTGCACGCGCTCATGACGGCCCGCTTCGGCGACGCCGCCACCGCCGCCCGTGGCGGCTTCGCGCTCCTCCACCTGCATCACGACGATGATATCTGGGCGGCAGGCGTTGCGGGTTACGTGCGCTCGGCCGCGCGCGAGTGGTCGGCCGAGGCTGTCCACAACCTCGCCTTCGCAGGGACCATCGCGCCCGATGCTGTCGCCTCCGAGGCCCTCGCGACGCTCGAAGGGTGCGAGCGGACCCCCGACCTCGGGCTCGACGCCGATGGCCGCTACGCCCTCGGGCTTGCGCCCGCTCCGGAGGGCCACGACGGACACGCGCAGCTGGGTCCGACCGATCGTGTCCTCGTGACGGGCGGCACCCGGGGCATCGGGCTCAAGCTCGCGACAAGGCTCGCGGCTGCAGGCGTGCCCGTCACGGTCGCGGGCCGGACCGCGCCGACGACCCTGCCCGCTGGCGTCGAGGCGCTGACGCTCGATCTCACCGACCCGGACGCGGTCACCCGCGCGCTGGCTGGGCGCCCCTTCAACGTCCTCGTCCACGCGGCCGGGCTGCTCGCCGACGGGCCGCTCGGCCGTGTCCCGCCCGAGACCGCGGCGGCCGCCATGGCCGTCAAGGTGGGCGGCCTGCTCGCCGCGACCCGCG
>SYAK01000492.1 GCA_005788935.1 Pseudomonadota bacterium | reverse complement strand
TCCATGATGATCGAGCTCTTGCCCGAGCCTTGCGTGCCCCAGACGCAGAGGATCGGGAAGTGGCCGAGGGCCTTGTGGATGCGGGGCTTGAGCGGCGCCGCGAAGAACCAGCCGAGGATGGGCAGGATGACCTCCGGCGTGTTGAGCTCGAGCAGCTTCGGCAGCACGAGCGCCGCGGTCGCGGCCTCCACCGCGGGGTCGACGGGCACGAGGCGCCGCAGCCGCTTGTGGAGCGCGTCGCCGGCGTCGACGAACACGACGTCGTCCGGGAGCGTCGCGCCCTGGCCACCGACGACCGCCTCGGGGACGACCCACAGCGGCTCGCCGTCGAGCTCGACGTAGCCGAGGTTGGTGATGCCGCGCATCGCGGGGACCTGCCGCTCGGAGAGCAGCTTCAGCACGCCCTGGACGTTGTCGTCCGAGCCGGTCCACAGCATGTCGGCCGACTTCAACACGCGCAGCAGGTGGCGCTTGCTGTGCCAGGCGTCGCGCGGGAAGCGGACGCCGCGGTAGGTGCGGCCGTTCGTGGTCCGGACGTCGGCGTCGATGACGTCGCCCTCGTCGGTGGTGATGCGCCGCACCGGCTCGAGCGCGAAGGTCGAGATGGTGACGGGGTCTCCGCGGCGACCGAGGATGTAGTAGTGGTCGGTGTCCTCGAGGACCTCGCCCTTGAGGCCCGGCCCTTGGGGCTCGTCGGCGTCGTCTCCGGCCTCGACATCTGCGGGCGTGGACTTCGGCGCGCTGGCCGGCGTGGGCGCCTCGCGCATCAGCTCGCGGACGGTCTGGGCGCGCAGCTTGAAGCGGGCCTTGATGACGTCGGCGTAGCCATCGCGCAGCACCGGGTCGGCCGTTCGGAGGAGCGGCAACAGCGCGCGCAGGCGGGCGCTCACCTCGTGCTTCGGCGCGTCCGCTGGGATCTGCTCGAGCTGGAACTGCACCCAGTCGAGCGCCTCGCGCATGACCTTCTGGAGCGCTGAGGGGCCGCCGTGCGCGACGAGCTCGTTGACGTCGACCTTGTCCTTGCCCTCGGGCAGCGGGATGCGCGCGATGCGGACGACGCGCCCGGCGGCCTGGAGTGCGGCGGCTGTTTCGGTGGCGCCGGCCTCGCCCGCCCCACTCGCCTCGGAGTCGTTGCAGATGACGACCTCGGCCGCGCGCTCGGTGAGCGCCACGAGCTTGGGGAGGTCCTTCTTGCGGAAGCGGACGGTGACCGGCGAGATGCACGGGACCCCGGCCTGCATGGCGGCGATGCAGTCGGTCACGCCCTCGGTGACGAGCAGCTGAGGGACCTTGGCGCTCCCCGTGCCGCGCGTCGCGGCGTCCTCATTGTAGAACGTGTCGTTCTGGACGAAGGCCGAGACGTAGGGGTGCTTCTCGGACCGCGTGAGGAGCTTTTTGTATTTGGCCTCCTCCCACGGCTGCTCGGGCGTCAGCTCGGTCTTGCGGGCGATGAAGTAGACGACGCGGCCGCGACGCCAATACGGGAACACGAGACGCTGCTGAAAGAAGTCGTGCACCCGGCCGTCGCGGAAGCGCACGAAGAGGCCGGTGGAGAGCGCCTCCTCCTCGGACGCGCCGTGAACGCCGACGAGGTGCTCGTAGAGGTGCCCGTCGGCCCAGCCGAGCTGGAGCTTGTCGACGGTCTCGTCCGTGAAGCCGTAGCGCTCGCGGTACCAGGCCGTGCGGAGCTTCGTCGGCAGCACCTGGTGGTAGTAGCGGGCTGCTTCGAGGAGCAGCCGCTCGAGGCGGCGTCGCTCGGAGAGCCGGTCGAGCTCGGCGGCCACGTGGGAGTCCTCGCGCCCGGGAACCTCGACGCCGGCTTCGTCGGCGAGCGCGTGTAGCGCCTCCCAGAAGCTCACGCCGTCGCGGGCCATCACGTAGTCGACGCAGTCGCCGCCGTCGCCAGACCCGCCCGAGAAGTCGCGCCAGGTCTGCGTGTGCGGCCAGACGACGAAGGACGGCGTCTGGTCGGGGCGGAACGGTGAGCTGCCCTTGAGCACCGAGCCGGCCGGGCGCAGGTCGATGTCGCGCCCCACGAGGGTGGCGAGATCGATGCGGTCGCGGACGCTGTCGACGACGGCGCGGAAGTCGTTCATGGGGCTCTCCAGTCCAGCGCGTGCACGGGCGTGTCGTCGCCGAGGACCTTGCGGTACGCGGCGCGGCGGGCGGCGTGTTGGCGTCGGGCGATCGGGTGGTCGTCGACGAGGTCGTAAAGGACGGGCGTGCGCTTGCCCGGGTGCGGCCGCATGAGGCGGCCGAGGCGCTGAATCGTGCGGCCCTCGGCGCGCGCGGGCGTGGCGAGGACGAGGCGCTCGAGGCGGGAGACGTCGAGGCCCTCGTCGGCGAGCGAGGCCGCGCAGACGGCGCTGAGCTCGCCCGACCGGAACGCGTCGAGGATGGCTGTCCGCTGGGCTTTCGGCGTGCGGCTCGTGAGCGCCGCGGCGGCGACGTCGTCCTCGCAGAGGCGCGCGGCGAGGTGCTCGCAGTGGTCGACGCGGGCCGAGAGCACGAGCGTCGCGTGCCGGTTGAAGGTGGACTCGGTAACAAGCTGCAGGAGCCGCGCGTTTCGGGCTTCGTGCCTCACGAGCTCCGCCACGAGGTCGGTGTGCGAGCCCGAGCGGCCGGTGATGCCTGTTTCGACGGCGACGATCTCCGGGACGATGAGGTGACCCGCCGCGACCAGGCGCGCGTGCTCGACCCGGAACACGGGCTCGCCGAGCGCAAACGCGAGCATCGGCGTGAGCCCGTCGGCGCGGTCAGGCGTCGCGGTGAGCCCGAAGCGAAAGTGCGCCGGAAGCTGCGCGATGACGTCGCGGAAGGACGACGCGGGGACGTGGTGGCACTCGTCGACG
The DNA here is from genome assembly GCA_005788935.1 of Pseudomonadota bacterium. Next base: position 5,160 of record SYAK01000492.1, on the reverse strand, counting down.
ACGACGGTGCCGAAGCGCGCGCCGAGGTCGGCGAGCGCCGCCGAAGACAGGCCCGCGAGGGTCTGGACGGTGGCGACCGTGACCATCGCCGTGCTGACCTGGCCGTCGGCGATGACGCCGGCTTCGAGACCGAGTGCTGCCTGCAGCGTCTCGCGCCACTGCTCGAGCAGGTCGTGCGTGTGGACGAGGACCAGCGCCGGCTGCCGGGCGCGGGCGATGGCCGCGGTGCCGATGACGGTCTTGCCGGCCCCGCACGGGAGAACCGCCGTGCCCTGCGTGTGGCGCACGAGGGCACGGACGGCCTCCTCCTGGTAGTCGCGCAGCTCGAAGCCGAACGTCAGGTCGACGCGGGGGTGTCGGACGCGCCGGTCCTCGAACGCGACGCTGCCTCCCGAGCCGCCGACCGCCGCACGCAGGGCCGCCACCGCGCCGCGGGGGAGCGTCAGGCGCCCCTCCGCGTCACGGTCGATGAGGCAGACCTCCTCGGGCGTCGCGCCCGTCCACCGGCCCATGCGCTCGCGGGATGCGAACTCTGGGTTCGGGAACGAGAGCGCCCGATGAAGCTGTCCCAGCGCGCGCGGGGGCAGCTCCGCCTCCGCGAGGCGGATCACGCTGTCGACGATGGCGTTCACCACGACGCACCTCGAGATCAGGCGAAGGGGTCGATGGAGTCGTCGTCGGCCGCGGGCTTCGCGGCGGCTTCGAGGCGATCGAGGGCGCGTTTGGCGGCGGGCACGTCGCTCGCCTTGAGGTCACGGACCCGCTTCACGCCGAGCTCGCCGAGGAAGGCGTCGACGTCGGAGCGCGGAAGCGACTTGAGGCGGCCGACGAGCTCGCTCGCGACGCGCGGATCGATGACGCCGCCGCTGATCGCGGGCGCTGCGGGCGCCGCGAGCTTGGCGCCGCCCTTATCGCCGGCGCCATCACCGCTCGAGAGTGCCGCCAGGTCGTGGGCTTCGGCGTCGCGGATGCGCGCGCGCATCGCGTCGTCGATCTTCTCCTCGGGGAGGATGCTGTAGGTCGTCTTCGGGTCGCCGGCGTCGCCGTGGCGCTCGATCTCGAACAGCCACTTGTCGAGGCCGTACTTGTCGCGGACCTTGAGCACGTCCTTGAACCAGACCGTGCCGCCCTCGATGACCTTCATGTCGCTCTCGGCGGGCACGAAGAAGTTGAGCATCACGCGGAGGCTCGGGCGCTTGTCGGTGTGGACGGCGGGGTCGAAGGTCTCGTAGCGCTCGCCGGTCCAGACGACCTCGCGAGCGAAGGGCTCGCCGACGAAGGCGCCAACGACCTTGTCCCCATTGGCGGCGAGGCGGATGAAAATGCCTCCCTGATTGGCGTGCTTGTCGGCGAGGCGGCTCGCGGATTCCCAGGTGCTCAGACTCATCGGTGTGCTCCTTGGCGAAGAGGGCCCTGCGGCCCGGTGAAGTTGATTGAGGCGAGGCAGGTCAGTGGGTGCTGGGCGTGGCGGTCTCGGCGGCCTCGAGCTCGTCGAGGAGGCGCTCGAGGGCGAGCTTCCCCCTGGCGCCAGCGGGGCCTGCGGGGGCGCCCAGGTGGCGGCGAAGGATCGACTCGATCTCGTCGGCGGCGTGCTCGACGAGCGCCGGGTCGGCGCCGTAGACCTCGAAGAGGCCGAGCAGCGTCATGGTCGGCTCGTGGAAGGCGCTGCGGAGGCAGGCCTGTGGCGGTTGGGTCGGGGCTCTCGGGTGCGGGGCTGCGGTCATCGTGGTGCTCCGGTCGCGGGTGGCGCCCTCAGGCCTCGGCCCTCAGGTCACGAGAGAGGAGAGCCGCGCGGAGGGCGCATTGGGACATCGGCGCGGCGTCGAGGCGATCGCGGAGGCGCTCCAAGAGGCGCGAGCGGCGGCGGCGCAGGCGGCCGTACTCGCGGACGAGCGCGTCGCCGTCGAGGTGCGGCTGGCGCTCTCGGACCCAGTCGATGAGCGGCTTGCCCGTCGCGTGCGTGCCGAGCACGAGCAGCAGGTCGTCTTCGGTCTCCTCGCGCAGCAGCGCCTCGACCCAGTCGCGGATGCGCTCGGGCTGGAGCTCGCGCTCGGCCTCCTCGGCCAGCGCCAGGCCCTCCGGGGACGGGTAGAAGCCGCCGAGCAGGTCGTCCCAGCGGTCGTCGACCAGCTCCTCGCGGTCTGCGCGCGCCGTCTCGCGGATGAGGTGCTGCCAGGCGGTCTTGCGAGTGCCGAGGATGAGGTTGACGACGGCGAGGCGTCCCTGCGACGCGAGCGGGAGCGCGCCGACCGTCTCGAGGAAGCTCTCGACGAGCAGCGCGTTGAGCTCGTCGGCGCTGACGCCGGCCGAGGGCTTCATCGTGGCGCGGATGCCGAGCAGCCCCGGGAAGTAGGCCAGCATCAGCAGCGTCGCCCAGGTGTCGCTCTGGCGGCGTTGCGCCTCGGCGATCATCGCGGCGGTGACGGCGCTGCGCTGCTGGCAGCCGTCAGGGCCGCGCGTGTTGAGGAAGCGGACGGCCTCGGCGGGCGCGTCGAAGGCCGCGAGCGCCAGGTGTCGGGCGCGACCGGCGAGGAAGTGGTGGGTGGTCGAGGGGGCTCTCAGCTGCAGTTCGAGGGCGGTTCGGACAGTCTCAAGGCGCATGATTGGTCTCCAGCGGGGTCGCCGGACCTGCCGGCCGCCGCCCCTTCGGGGGCTCTCTGCGGCGCGTGGCGGGCCTCTCGGGCCTCATCAGTCGCGGGGTGGGTCAGGGTTCGGGTGAGGCGGTCCGGGCCCGGCTAGGCGCCCGGGCGAGGGTCCTCGGAGGTGGCCTCGTTCAGCTCCGCGCAGCGCGGGCAGACGGCCATCACGTGGCCGCGGACGACGAGCTGGGCGCGCTTGTGCTTGACGTGGACGCTGCCTGCGCGGCGCACACCGAGCAGCGTCGCGCACTTGCGGCAGCGCCACTCCTCCTCGTGGGTAGGGTTCGACATCGGATCCTCCTGCGGTTCGCGCCGGCGGTCCGTCCGTCAGCGACAGGAGCGTTCTTCCCTGCCCGGAGGTAAGACCGAGGTCGATGCGAGGTCGATGCGAGGAACGGCGTTTCTACGGAGACTTAGAGTCGCTCGCAGTCCGCGCAACGGCGCGCGACGAGCGCTGCAACCCTCTCCGAGAGGGACGGATGCTGGCACCGGCAGCGCCTCGACATCCTTGCCCTCGGTCCAACGCGGATGATACCCTCTAGGCCCACGGGCTGGGGTCTTTGGGCGTTCGTGCGCAGGGAGCCTCGTCCGAGATGAGATGAACGACCGCGGAGGCCCATGACGAAGCCCGAAAGCGTCAGTGTGATCATCGAGTGCCCACCAGTCGGTGCGGAACCGGTCGATGGCGACGTGTTTCGCTGCTGCAAGTCGAGTCCGCCGTCCGAGGCGGACATGCTCACACACGAAGAGACAGGCCGGCTACCCGACGCAGATCCGTGTCGTCGCCGGTCCCTCTCGGTGTTCCGTTCGGAACTGGATGCGCAACACCAAGTGCGCCTCTTCCTTCGCTGGCGGCGGAAGTTCGTTGCGAAGGCCGCTCTGAACGATGGCCACGGCCACGCCATGCTTTCGAAGGGCGAACAGCCCACCCATACGAGCTGGTGGCCATCGAATTCGCTGGATGCAGCGGCGCGCGCCGCCCTCTTCGCGATTGTGTGCGAGGTGCGGCAGTGAGCTCATGGCCTTCAAACGAGTCGCTCGCGGCCGTGCAACTGGATGTCCTTGGGGCGTTGGCTCCTGTCGAGGTCCTGTACGAGTTTGAGGGCCCGTGCATCTTCACTGCGCGGACATCCCACGGTGCAGACGTTCTGGCCTATCTCTCCGAAGACCTCGAGGATGATGGGTGCCTGCGGTTCATTGTCGCGACGACCTCAATCGCGACGATCAAGGACCTCAAGTGCGGCGTGATTTCGGTGCGTGAAGCGCTCGAACGGGGCTCCCTCTGGTTGGTGGACTACAGCTACCGATACAGCCCCTTGCGAGCCTACTCGGTCGGTATCGACCAACTGCCTGAAGACGCCTTGCCGGCGCGCGGCACCATGCTCTGGCCCTCGCTCGAGCCCGCGCTGACGGTGAGGCTGGAAGGTAGCGATATCCGAGAGGGTCGCATCCCGGCGGCTGCGTTCTCCCTGGCTGCCGAGATCGCAGGCAACGCACTCAAGCCAATCTTTGAATGGGCCGCGCGGGGTCTTCGGCAGGACACGAGCGGTCGGCCTCCCGAGTGGCTTCGGGACCTCTACACAATGCCGGCGCAGCGCTTCGCGTTCGGGAGCCTCGAAGTGGCGTTCAGTCACGTTCCGTTCGACAACGAACACGCGCGGACGCCGCGGGACATCTCGGAGGCAGGCTGGTCGGCCGTACGAGAGGGGCTCGCGTGGGCCGTCTCCGGAGACGCGGTCCCGTCCGGCGACGGCGACGGGGAGAAGTGGCTCGCGATTCTCGAGTCGATGAGGCGGCTCGCCCCTGCGGCCAATGGCCCGGTGTCGGCGGTTGAGGTCTGGGGCGCCGTCATCGGCATCCAGGACCGCCGGGTGAGGTTGGACCGACGGGCCACGAAGCGTATCCGGTCCGCTCTGACGGAGCTCAAGAAGCGTCACGAGGTTCAGCTCCGCGTGTTCACTGGCCGCGTCCGGGACCTCGATCGCGACAAGCTGACGTTCATCCTGCGTGATGTCGTTGGTGAGGGCGGCGATGTCCACCTTGTGCTGGGCGACGAGCGTCTGCTCGAGACGGCCCTCGAAGCTTACTACCAGGAGCTCACGGTGAACGTGGCGGCTCGCAGCGAGGACAAGAAGCAGTGGTCAGCCACCGAGGTTGAGTTCGTTGGCTCTCAGCCTCAAGTCCGCGACAGTGACGATGCTCTGTATTCAGGCGTGTAGGCCGATCGGCCGCAGGAGCGCCCAGCGCAGGTCGGCGGGCGGCGTGAATGCGTAGCGCTTGGCCGCGGAGGAGTCGCCGCGGAGGAGCGTCGTCGCGCGCCAGAGGTAGCGGCTCAGGTTGACGTCGAGCGCGGCCCGGGCGGCCTCGAGGAACTTCTCGGGGTTGTTGACGTTGCGCAGGGGCCGCAGCTCGGGCGCGCGGACAGGTCTGCCGCAGGTCATGAGCTCGGCGTAGGCCGCGGCCTGGGTCGCCGTGAGGGAGCCCTCGACGTAGCGGTCGCCCTCGCGGCGGCCAGTCGGGT
>SYAK01000491.1 GCA_005788935.1 Pseudomonadota bacterium | reverse complement strand
GCTGCATCCCGACGAAGGCGCTGCTCCACTCGGCCAAGCTCCGCCAGGAGATGGCACACGGCGACGAGCACGGCTTCACCATCGGCCCCGTCACGGTCGCCTGGAACAAGCTCATCGAGCGCTCACGCGGCGTGGCGAAGCGGCTGAACCGCGGGGTCGCTGGCCTCTTCAAGAAGTACGGTGTGACCCACGTCGCTGGCGAGGCCCGTCTCGACCGCCCCGGTCGCGTGATCGTCCGCGCCGCCGACGGAGCCGAGTCCGCCCTGACCGCCGCCCACGTCATCGTCGCGACGGGCGCCCGCCCGAGGCCGTTCCCTGGCCTCCCCTTCGACGGTGAGCGCGTGTGGAACAGCTCGCACGCGATGACCTCGCGCGAGGCCCCGAAGCGCCTCATCGTGCTTGGCGGCGGTGCGATCGGCTGCGAATTCGCCTACTTCTACAACGCCTTCGGGTCGGCTGTGACGCTCGTGGAGATGGGCCCGCGGCTGCTCGGGCCCGAGGACGACGAGATCTCGGCCGCGCTCGCGAAGTCCTTCGCGAAGCAGGGCATCGACGTCAAGACCGGCACGCGCGTGACGAACGTCGCGGTCAGCGACAGCGGAGTCCGTGTGACCGCCGCCTCGGAGGCCGGCGAGACGGTCATCGAGGGTGACGTCCTGCTCGTCGCGATCGGCGTGGTCGGCAACGTCGAGGGGCTCGGGCTCGAGGGCTGCGGCGTCGAGCTGAACCGCGGGTGGGTCGTCGTGGACCGCGATCTGCGCACCACCTGCCCGGGCCTCTACGCGATCGGCGACGTGGCCGGCCCGCCGTGGCTCGCCCACAAGGCCTCCGCCGAGGGCATTCACTGCGTCGAGCGCATCGCGGGGCACGCTGGCCACCCGGTCCGCGCTGACAACATCCCAGGTTGCACGTACTGCGAGCCGCAGGTGGCGAGCGTCGGCCTCACCGAGCGCGCCTGCGTCGAGCAGGGCCTCCCGACCCGAATCGGCCGCTTCCCGCTGACCGCCTCGGGCATGGCGCTCGCGCTCGGCGAGAAGGAGGGCCTCGTCAAGGTCATCCACCACGCCGAGACGGGCGAGCTGCTCGGACTGCACATGATCGGGGCCCAGGTGACCGAGCTCGTCGCGGTCGGCGGCCTCGCCCGCTCGGCCGAGCTGACCGAGGAGGACCTCCTCGGGACCGTCTTTGCGCACCCGACGCTCAGCGAGGCCATCCACGAAGCGGTCGGGCTCGCCCACGGGCACGCGGTCAACTTCTGATGACGCAACGGCGGGCTCGCAAGCCCTCCTCGAGGTGAGGCCTGTGCAGACGCTGACGCTCCCCGAGCTCGAGGCTGCACAGGCCGAACTCGACGCAGACGTGGCGGCGACGCCCGGCCTCGACCACTTCTGTTCGTCTTCAGCGTGGGGCGTGCCGTTCTTCAAGGCCTTCGGTCAGCCGACCGACGCGCCGATGGTGCTCCGCTCGGACGCGGGCTGGGCCACGCTGGCCGTGCGCCAGGTCGAGGACGTCGGCCGCGTCTGGAGCCCCCTCGAGGCCATGTGGCTGCTCGGGCTACCGATCATCGCCGCCCGCGACAAGGGCCCGTCGGGCCCGATGGCCATCGCCTTCGACCTCGCGATGCACGCGGCCGCAAACCGGGGCGCCTGGGACGCCTTGTGGATCTCCGGCCTGCCTCGCGAAGGCGCGACGATCGCGGCGCTCGCCCGGGCGCTGTCGTCGGTGGCGCGGCTCTTTATCGGACCGAGCGCCTCGCGCCACGTGGTCCGCCTTGACGCGCCGACGCCAGGCGGCGGCTTCGACGCGTGGTACGGCCGCCGCTCCGCCGAGTTCCGCAAGAAGACGCGCCAGGAGGTCCGGCGGGCCGACGCCGACGGCCTGCATGTGACCCGCTTCACGGCCGATTCTTCGACCGCGCGCCCAGACGACGTGGTCATCCGCACCGCGGCCGAGGCCGACGCACTCTATGACCGCATCCTCGCCATCGAAGCGCAAAGCTGGAAGGGGCAGATCGGCTCGGGCTTCGTCGAAGGCGGCATGTGTGCCTTCTACCGCCACATGCTGCCAGTGCTCGCCGCGCGCGGGACGCTGCGGGTGCAAATCGGCCAGCTCGGCGACCGCGACGTCTGCTTCCTCTTCGGCGGCCTCTTCCCAGCCGGCGAGGCGACCACCTTCCGCGGCCTGCAGATGAGCTTCGACGCCGAACAGCGCGCCTTGGGCCTTGGCAACATCATGCAGATCAAGATGTTGCAGTGGCTCTCTGAGACCGGCGCCGCGACGCGCTACGACCTCGGCTCGGACATGGCCTACAAGCAGCGCTGGTCCGACGGGACCCACGACACGCTGACGCTCATCGCCCGGCCCCGCTGAGTCAGCCGTCGTCCCGCCCGAGGGCCGCGAGCAGCGATCCGGCCTCTGGCCTCACGCCCCCCTCGACGACGCCCGCCGACGCAAGCAGCCCCGACAGCTTCGGCTTCGGCGCGCCGCAGCCTCCGTCGTCGCCGCCCTCGATCGCGTCGAGCCCCTCGTCGCGACCCGAGACGTCGTCAAGATCCATGCCAAGCCTCGCGTAGAGCCCCTTGTCGAGCAGGTGCGACGGCCGGACGTTCCCGAGGGCCGCGAAGATGTTGCCGCGCACGACCGGGTTCTCCGCGTGCAGCTGCGAG
>SYAK01000490.1 GCA_005788935.1 Pseudomonadota bacterium | reverse complement strand
GCCGCGGGCGACACCCCCGCGAGGATCCCTGCGAGGGCGGGCCGCAGGCGCACGAGGCCAAGGGCGCGGAGGGACGGAGAGGCCTCCGCGAGCAGCAAGCCCATGACCTTCAACGGGGCCGCAAAGTTGGGGCGCGAACCATCGGACGTCCGGACGAGTGGCGTGAGCCCGAGGCGGTCGAGGACTGCGTCGAAGGCCTGGTAGCGGACCAGCCCGTCAGGGTCGTCGAGGGCGTCGAGGAGCGCCTTGAGAGCTGCGTCGCCCGCGACGCCAGAGAGCGCGGTGAGGGCTGCGAAGCGCTCGCCAAAGCTGCCGTGGGCACTGTCCGCGACCAGCCCGGCGACCGCCGCCGCATCCTCGACCCCGAGCCGCACAAGCGCACGACGCGCCACGGTCGCGAGCGGGTCTTCGGCGCGCGCGAGACCCCGCAGGAGTGGCGCGGCCTCGCGGGCCCCGAGCCGGGCGAGCGCCATCACGGCCCGCGAGTCACCGTGCAGCCGCACGCGTGCGAGAAGGGCCTCGACAGCACGTGCGCGCTCGTCCGACGACACCGCCGCGAGTTCGGAGATGTCGTGGGACTCGTCGTGGGGATCCGGCGCGTCGAGCGCCGTGAGAAAGCGCGCGAGCGCGGGTGACATGGCTGCGCCAGCGCTCACGGAAGCCCCGCGTAGTGCGTATCCGCAGCGGTCGCGGCGTCAGCGCGGCTATCTCCGGAGTAGACGCAGCCCGGGAACGCGCCGCTGCCGCTCTTCCTCGCGCGGTCGAGCTTTCGGTCGTTCTTCGTCGTGGCCGCGGCGCCGTGATAGGTGACGACGTCCTCGAGGGCGAGGCGGGCAGACTCGAGCCCCTTTGCGAGCGCCTTGCTCTCGACGATGGCCCAGATGTTGTCGGGCGGGGCCCCGGCCCCGACGCACACGTGGACCCGCTTGCCACCGACCGACACGGCGCCAGCCACCGCCTCGGCGTAGCCCCGCGAGAGGGCACCCCAGATCTGCGGATCCCAGCCGGCCCCGTTCGCGTTCAGGGACGGAAGGCCGTCAAAGAGCGCCCCCACGCCCGAGGTCTCGAGGGTGACGTCACAGATGCTCTCGCCGAGCTCGCGCCCCTCGGGCTTCGACCAGAAACCGAAGGACCGTGCATTCGCGAACTGCGTCGACGCGTAGCCAGCGAGCGAGCTCGCGACGTTCGCGAACTGCGCGATGGCGGACTCAAAGCCCGGGGTCTTCATGTCGACCCACTTCCTGGCCCAGTTGGAGTAGGTCGTCGGGTCATCCATCGCCGGCATGGACGCCTTCACGGCGCTGCAGACCTTCAGCCAGATGTCCTGCGCGATGGCCTCCGGAGGCTGAGCTGGCGCCGCGACCTTGCCGGACGCGAAGAGCGCGACCACCCGCCGCTTGAAGGTGCTCTCGTAGTAGGGGTGCTTCAACGGGTCATCGATGCTCGCCTGAGTGGCCGCCTCGACTGGCGTCCCCGGTTGCCCCGGCGTCGTTGGCGGGTTGCGGGCGACGTCGATGCCGCTCAAAACGGTCTGTTGCCCGCCGGGCTGGGACTGGTCGGTGGTCGGAGGTGCACCGGGGGCATCAACCCGCTGAACGGCCCGCTGAACGGCGCGACGCTGGATCTCCCCGCCTCCCGCGCCGCCTCCCCCCATTTCGGCGAGCACGGGCTCGGCCGACTTCCCGGCGACGACCGCATCTGCGACCTTGTCGGCGTGTTGTTCGTAGGCGTCCCCGGCCTGACCGACACCGCCCGAGAGCGCGACACCAGCGCGCTGCTGCACCACGTGCGCCGCTTCATGGGCAGCCGTATGGAGGTCGGGGGCCCCAGCGAAGGCGATGTCGGACCCCGTCGCGTAGGCCTCGGCACCCATGGCCGCGCTTCCCTCGGCGGCCACCGAGTCGGTGTGTGCCGTCACGTTGGAGAGGTCATAGGCGCCGAAGCTCTGCTGGATCGCTGCCCCGTGCGGGAGGGCCCCGCCAGCACCCGAGATGCCGTGGGCCGCAGCCGCGTGCACGTCGGTCGCAGCGCCGCCCTTCCGCTGGATTGGGTCCAGCGGGGCGGGCGTGAGCCGCGAGGACTGGGCCTCGAAGCCCCCGCCGCCGACCGTGTCAGCGAGCCGCGACCTGGCCTCGGATGGCTGAGGCTGCGCTGGAGCGGTCGGGCGCTGGTGTTCGGCGAGTTGGCTGTCGGGCATGGAGACTCCCGCGGGTGACCCGCAGACGTGGACCGCCCGGTGTCGAGAGGCTCTCAAGACGTCGCCCGAACGTCAAGCCAAACGCCGACGAACGACGCGGTTGGGTCAGCCGAGTCTGGTGATGACGTCGACGTAAGCCTGCATGGCCGCGTCGGCGGTCATGCCGCCGCACTTCTCCCAGGCGTCCCATTTGGCGCGCCCGCGAGGATCGAACATCCCAGGCCGGTCGCTGGAGACGTCGCCCGAGGTCGCCTGCTTGAAGAGTCCGTAGAGCTCGAGGAGGACGGCGGGCGACTGGCTCGGCAGGGTCTTGCTCTTCTGGACAGCGGCTTCGAAGGCGGACGTGAGTGCAGTGCTCATGGCGTCGTGATCCGGGTGTCGGGTGAATCATGCCTGGCGGGTCATTACGGTCGTGGGGGTCCGGTCCCCAGTGACGCAGCCTGGTTCAGCGGCGGCGCGAGCGGGTGACGGGGGCACGGGCGGCCTGAAGGAAATCGATTGCGTAGCCGATCGCGTTTGCAAACTCGGAGTCCTGTTGGGCCCGCTGACGGCAGCGCCACGCCATCGCGGTCACGCTGCCAGCCGAGAGCCCAAAGACCTCGCCGACCGCGCGTGCGCCACCCGGGGCCTTGTCGGCCGCCAGCAGGAGGGCCACCTGCCGGGCCGGATTGTCGGTGCCTCGGCGCGACGCGAGGACCTCGTCAGGCGTCAGCCGATAGACGGCGGCCACGGCGGTGAGGATCGCCTGCGTATCGTCGGCGAGCCACCGGCGAAGACCACCCGATATCGCCTCGGCGCCGACGGTCGCGCGCAGCCGATTTCGCCAGACCTCGATGAAGGCCTCGTCACCCACGACCGGGAGTTCCGCCTCCCAACCCAGGTCGAGCGCCTCGTGGTCGGGGAGCCGGGCTTGGACGAAGCGATCGAGGCCGCGCGGGTTGTCGGCAAAACGGGCGAGCACGGCATCGGTTACGAGCCACGGCGGCGTCGGACCGCGGAGGTAGTGGCGGTGGCTCGACCACGGCCAGTCGCGGGCGCGCTCGACGAGCCCCGCCGTGACCGGGTTGAGGTGGATATAGCGCACGACCTCGGCGAGGCAGACTTCGTGCTGAACCAGCCGCGAGCGGTATCGGCCCCGAAATCGCGGGCCTTCGGTGCCGTGGCGAGCGTTGAAGCGCTGGGTGTAAGTGCCGAAGACATGGCGCAGCGCGCGGGACAGGGCGCCGTCGGGGTCCTCGACAAGCAGGTGGACATGATCGTCCATCAGGCACAGCGCGTGCGTCCGCAGGCCCCAGCGGGCACGGGCCTCGGCGATGAGCTCGAGGAACGCCACCCGGTCGTCGTCATCGACAAAGACGGCCTGACGGGCCTGCCCGCGGTTCATGACGTGGTGCCAGGCACCGGGAATGGAGAGGCGGAGCGAGCGGGCCATGGATCGAGTCTGGACCTCGATGGGGGCGGTCGTCAAGTTGAGGAAGTCGGACACGACCCCCCCAGGACGGACCCCGAGAGACCATCGGCGTCCGCGGGTACTCACGGCTCAGGGCGCCAGCGCGGGAACAAGGCGGGCACCTGCTCGCGGTACGCCACGTACGGGTGACCGAAGCGCTCGACCAATTCACGCTCCTCGAGCGGGATTACGAGGGCGATCAGGAGCCCGCTCGCGGCCACAGCGGCATAACCCGCGGCGAAATCGGCCATCAAGGCGAGACCGCTGAGGCTGATGAGCAGTTCAAGGTACCGAGGATGACGAACACGCGCGTAAGGGCCGGTCTTCGTCAGTGGCGCAGCGTTCGCGCGAGGGAAGAGTTCCGGCACCCCCAGCAGCACCGCGAGCGGGAGGCGAAGCGCCCAGGAACGCCTGAGCAGAAGCCCGCCGGCCAGCAGCAGCGCCCCCGATATAACTCGCCACAGTGACCCGCCGAAGTCGACCGCCAGGATCTGCCCACGTGCTGCGAGCGTGAGCGCAGCGATAGACCCGTAGCAAGAGAGGCCTGCGACGTACCCGCAAGCTCCGCCAAGTTTCCGCCACAGGGCGCGGCCACCGTGCACCGGGAGCCAGAAGCTCATCATCGCAGGCCCGACCACGACGATGTACAGGCCCAGCCAGCCCCGGGCGGACTCGAGAACCTCGCTGACCAAGTTTGACCCCGCGATGCCCGGCTTAGCCCGCCAGACCCGTCGTTGAACGGAGGACCACGATGGCCACGCCGAGTGCGAGGCCCGTCAGGAACCGCCGCGGGTTGTTGCTCTCGCGG
>SYAK01000489.1 GCA_005788935.1 Pseudomonadota bacterium | reverse complement strand
GGTCGCGTCGAGCGTCACCGTGAAGACGTCCGCGCTCCAGCGCGCGAAGAGCGCGTGGTTCGACGCGGTCGTGACCGCCGAGGCGGCCGTCACCTCGCGCCCCGCGCCCTCTCCGGGCGTCGTCCACCAGCCGAGGAAGGTGTGGCCGGTCCGTGTGGGCACCGGCAATGCGCCGTAAGATGCGTTGAAGGTTACATCTTTCGTGCTGGGCGTGGCCTCGCCGCCCGCGGCGTCGAAGGCGACCGCGTAGGCGTTCGGGGTCCAGCGGGCGTAGGCCGTGTGGGCCGAGGCGGTCTGGACCGGATGGTCCGCCAAGAGTTCGGACCCGACCCCGCTCGCCGTCGTCCACCAGCCGCCGAAGGTGTACCCCGTCCGGGTCGGCGCGGGCAGGGGACCGTAGGCCTCGCCGTAGGTGACCTGAAGCGACGTCGGTGTCACGTCGCCGCCCGCCGCGTCGAGGCTCAGCGTGTAGCCGTTGGCGGTCCAGCGCGCGAAGAGCGTCTCGTCGGCTGTCCTGGTGAAGACGGCGGTCGCGAGGACCTGGGCCCCTTCGCCCGCGGCTGTGGTCCACCAGCCCGAGAAGGTGTGGCCCGTCCGGGTCGGGACTGGCAGGGCTCCGTAGGCCGCGTCGAAGCTGACGCTGCGCGTGGCGGGCGCCACCTGGCCCCCCGCCGCGTCGAAGGTCAGCGTGTAGGCGTTGGGGGTCCAGCGCGCGGAGAGCGTCTGAGGGGCTGGTGTCGCAAAGGTTGCAGTTGCAACGATCTCGGTGCCGCCGCCGCTGGCCTCGGTCCACCAGCCATCGAAGCCGTAACCCGCCCGCGTCGGGGTCGGGAGCGGACCGTACGGGCTCCCGAAGCTCACGTCGCGGCGCTGCGGCGTCACCTCGCCGCCCGCCGGATCGAACGTCACCGCATAGACCCGCGGCGTCCAGCGCGCCGTCAGCGTGTGCGAGGCCGGCGTGGCCACGAGCGTCGTCGCGAGGACCTCGACGCCCGCCTCGCCAGCCGCCGTCCACCAGCCCCCGAAGGCGAAGCCCGCCCGCGTCGGTGCCGGCAGGGGCCCGTAGGCCGCCCCGAAGGTGAGCTCCAAGGCCGCTGGCGCCACCACGCCACCAGCCGCGTCGAGCGTCACGACATACACGTTCGGCGTCCAGCGGGCCCGCAGGAGGTGGTCCGTGCGCAGCGTGACGGGCTGGACCGAGGTCACCGGGAGGCCGCCACCGGGCAGCACCCAGCCCTCGAAGGCGTACCCGGCGCGTCTCGGCGCGGGCAGCTCCCCGTAGGCGCGCCCGGCGTAGGTCACGAAGACCGCGGGCACGACCGCGCTGCCACCCGCGCTGTCGAGCGTCACCGCCACGGGTGGCTCACAGAGGCCGGCCGCAGCCCCCGCCTGACGGATGCACACGCCGCGCGCGCAGTCGGCGTCGGACTGGCACAGCCCGCCATCTGGACAGCCGCTGAGGCAGCCGACCTGGCCCTCCGCATCCGCTCCCGGTGTGACCGCCTCGCCCTCGCTCAGGCAGAACGGCGCCCCGAGCTCGCTCCCCGTGACCGTCCCGGCGCCACGGGCCGCCTCGCGCCAGAACGTCGGCAGGGCGGCCGCGCGGGTCGCGTCCCCGGACCTTGCCGCGATCCCGGCATCTCCAAGGTATTGCGCCTTGAACGCGCTGAAGCCATCGACCTGTGGGGCCGCGAGGGCGAACATCCGGACCCGCGGCGACTCGCCCTCGAAGGTGTCCGAGGCGGTCCGGAGCCCTGTCTTGACCTGCCACGCCTCAAACCCGGGCGGCGGCTCCGGGAACGACACGGCGCCCCGACCACGGCCTGGCGCGAGCGCGTGGGTCCAGCGCCGCGTCGGGTGCCCTGACGCGTCCTGCGCGAGGACGGAGAGGACCTGGGCATCACTCGGGACCGCGCCGCGCGACCGCTGCTCCCAGTCCACGGTGAGCCCGGCCGCCGGGTCGAGGGAGGTCGCGAGGTCGTCGCGCGGCCACGCGGCGAAGGCGTCGGGGACCATGCTCGAGGCGGGCCACTGAAGTGCTGCAGCTGGGGCGTCCGGGAGCATGCGGAGGCAGAGGGCCGACCAGCGCTCCGGGGCCGGGCTCGCGCGCGAGGCCCCCGACCGCAGGTAGATGGCCTGACCGCCACCTGCGTCGCCGAGGACGTGGGCCGCGACGCTGAAGGAGGGGGCGCCGCCCGCGCCGAGCACATGCGCCGCGTGACCCTCGGGCGGAAGCGAGAGCGGCGCGCCGTCGGACAGCGGTGAGGTCCCGACGCTGATGCGCGTGGCCGTTTCGAGGTCGTCGAGGACCGTCAGCGACACCGCGTCGAAGTCCTCGCGCCAGGGGCCGAAGTCGAGGTGCAGCGCGACGCTGTCGTCGTACCAGCCGACGGTCGCGAGGTGCGCCCACGCCTCGGGCGCGACGAAGGCGGCGTCGGCTGCGGCCTCGAGGTCGTCGTCAGCCGCGACCGCGTCGAGCGACACACCGAGCACGGTCGCGGGGGCCTCGTGGTACCAGCGGGCGCAGCCACCCGTGGCGGGCGTGACGCAGGTCCGGTTGACCGCGGCCGCCTCGAGGGCGCGCCGGGAGATCCGCGGCGCGACCTCCCCGACGTCGATGATGGCGCCCGAGGTGCCGATGGCGATGCGCGCCGCGTCTCGCGTCAGCTCGACGGGCTCGGGCCCCGCGGCCTCGTCCACGGTCGCGACGATGGGCACGTCGCGGCTTGGCCAGGCGACCTCGACGCGCGGCTGCCAGGATGCGACCGACACGGGCACGGGGTCGTGCCGTCCCGCCTCCCACGACACCGTCGCGGTCCCTCCGAGCGCGAGGTGGCGGTGGGCGAAGCGCTCGAGCACCTCTGAAGACGCCCGCGCCTCGGCGTCGAGCAGGGCCGCCTGAGGCGCTGGCACGGGCAGCACCAGCAGGGCCACGGTCGACGTCTCGCGCGTGCAGACTCCCGCGGCGTCCCGTGCGGCACACCCGGTCGCGTCCCGGCAGGACGTGTCGACCGCGACGCGGCTCGCTGGCTGCCACCGGTAGCGCGCACCGGCTGCGTCCGGGGCGTCGTCACAGCGGGTCGAGGTGATGAAGCCGCCCAGCCCCTCCGGGACTGCGGGCACCGAGGGCAGCCCGACGAGGACCTCGCGCGGTGCGGTGAGGCCGGGGCATGTCCGAGGCGCCTCCGGGCCGCAGCCGGTCCCGCCGTCGACGCAGCCGCAGGTCTGCCATGCGTCAAACCGCGCGGTCGGGGCGGCCGTCACCTCCCACCGCCCGTCGCGCAGGGTCTCTTCCCAGGTGAGCGAGGTCGCGTCCGTGAAGGCGATCACCTCCGAGACCTCGAGCGACGGGCTCCAGCGCGTCTCGGCGATGCGCCCGGTCACGGTCTGCGCCCGCCGGATGCAGCTCCCATCGGGGCCCGATGCGAGACAGACCGGCGTCGCGAGGCATTCCTCCGAGACGGTCGGGAGCGCGCCGAGACAGCGCTGCGCAAGGCAGCCCGCCGTCAGCGTCTTCACCGCGAGGTCCCGCTCGGCGGAGCCCGCGACCGCGAGGGCGTTTGGACAGCCCTCGGCGAGGAAGACGAGCGGACCGCCGCCCGGGGCCTGCGCGTGGTCGGCCAGCGTCGGGACCGCGACCCGGCGCGCGGGGGTCGGAGACGCGAGCGGGGCGAGCGGCGCGGCGAGGGTGAAGCGGACGATGTCCGAGGGCGCGAGCTCGGCGGACTCGACGCCACGCAGCGCCGTGTCCTCGAGCCAGTCCGGGACCTCCCACCAGACGCTCGCGACGCAGCCCGCGAAGACGAGCTCGGTCACCGGCTCGCCGGGCGTCACGTCATGAGATGCGCGCAAGACACCATCTGGAAAGTGAAACCCGATGCGCGCCGACCCGTCGTCCATGGCTGCTGCGAGCCCGTCGACGCGGACCGTGGCCGGCCCGACGAGCGCTAGCGGCCCCGCACACGGGCTGTGGTTGCCTGCGGCGTCGCGCGCCACGAGGCCGACCGCGAGCGGGGCGGTCAGCGGCACCGTGAGCGTCAGCCCCACAGACCCGTCGGCGTCGGCGGTCGCGGTCGCGAGAGGTTCGCCCTCGCCGCAGGTCTCCGTCCGCGCGTGCAGCGTCACACGCGCCAGGGGCTCGGCTTTCGCGCGCACGGTCATCTCGACCGTGGCCGAGTCCCAGGCGGTCGCGACGGCCTCGAGATGCGTCGGGGCCAGCGGGGCCGTCGTGTCGCGGACGACCTCCGCGAGCGGGGCACAGCGCGACGTGTTGCCCGCGGCGTCCCGCGCCTCGGCAAAGATCGGGCGCGACCCGTCGGCGAGCAACGGAACGCGCGCGTCGACCGGCACCGACGCCCCCACAGGACAGGCCACGTCCGCCGCCCCGGTCGCTGCGACCTCACCAAGGACGCCGCTCGCGCAGGCCGAGTCCGCGTGCAGGGTCAGGGTCGCCTGAGGCTCGAGGCAGAGGCCGAGTGCCGTCTCCGTGGCCGACGTGGGCGACAGGGGCGTGGCGCGCAGCACGGCCATGGCTGGCGCCACGTCATCGTGGGCGATGGTCTGAAGCGTCACGCACGGCGACAGGTTGCCAGCCTGGTCACGGAGCCGCGCGCGGACGGCGGTGGACGCGTTGAGCGCCAGCACGACGGGCAGATCCCATGTCCCGTCAATCTTGAACGTAACATGTTGCGCAGGACCCTCGCACGCGACGTCATCGTCCGCCACGCGCAGCAGGTCGGCGTCGATCTCGCCAGTCCCCCGCAGGACAGCCGAGGGCCAACGCGTGGGAGACCCGACCCCCTGGGTGAGGCGCGGCGCCTCGGGCGGCACGTCGTCGTGGTCGAAGCCCGCGAGCAGCGCACAGCCCGAATCGCGCTCGAGCACCCCGTCGGCCCGCGTCCGGGCCGTCAGGGTCGTGCGCCCGTTCGGGACGCCGTGAGCCGCCACGACGACCGTCGCCACGTACCGCTCGAGACCGTCTGGACAGACGCCCGGACGCCCCGCATCGGGCGACATCGGCAGGGCCGTCGCACCCGCACCGCAGGCCTCTCCCGAGGGCCCTGCTGCCACGAAGAGCGTCGTCGCGCGCCCTGCGGCGGCACACACCGCCACGACCACCTCGCCCGCCCGCGTCACCTCGGGCAAGGCGTCCGCGAGCAGCGGCGCGGGCAGGGTGCGGGTGTCGCTGACGAAGGTCCCGAGGGGCAGGCAGGCCGAGGCGTTGCCGACCGCGTCGCGCACGATCGCGAAGAGCGGGGTCCCGTCAGGGCGGTTCGTGAGGAGGGGGATCGTCACCTGAAATGGCCCCGTGCTGTCCTCGACCGTGGCGAGCGTGAGCCCCGCACACGCCGCGTCCGCGTGGATCGCGACATCGGCGCCGGGCTCGGCCTCGGCCGTCAGCACGGTCTCGGTCACCGCCGCGGGCGAGGGTGGTGTCAGGACGGCCGCCGCGAGCCCCGCGGGTGGCCTCGCGTCGTGGGTCCACGTCGCGCATGAGCCGCAGGCGCTTTCCAGACCGTCGGGCCCGGTGTAGCGGGCCGACAGCGCCGTGTGGGCGTCGGCGGTCAGCTCGACCTCGACCGTCGCGGAGAAGCCCGGGAGGCAGTCGGCGTCAGGGGTCGCCACGGCGGTCGTCGCCACGGCCGGGCCCGAACAGTCGGGCGTCGCGTACAACCGGACAGGCACAGGTGCGGGCGCGCAGACGGAGACCTCGGGGCGGGTCGTCGCGCGAGACGGTGACGGAGGCGCGAGTGGCCGGACCGGGTGCGGGGTCGGCGCAGGCAACGCCGCGGGTGCCGCGCGCGTGAAGCTGAAGAGCGCCTGACAGGTGGACGCGTTGCCAGCCGCGTCGCGGG
>SYAK01000488.1 GCA_005788935.1 Pseudomonadota bacterium | reverse complement strand
GTTAGCGTGAGTGCGCCCGGCACACCGAACCGACCGGAGCTGCTAGCCCTCGCGGGAGCCCGCGCCGAGCGACGCCAGGCGGCGGCTGACTCTCTGCGGCAGGTAGGTCGATCCCGAAAAGGTGATCACGGGACTCGTGCGGAACCACTTTTCGGAATCGACCTATGTGCTGGAGAGAGTCAGCCTGGGCGACGCCGGTGCGCGAGATTCGTGCGGCTGCCCGTCTGGCGGAAGCCGGCTCTCAGATAGCTGAGGCGGGACGCGCGGTTGTGCCAGTCGATGGTCGTCCGCGCGAGCGTCTTGCCTGCCGCCGCGAGCAGCCCGAGTCGGTGCACGATGAGCCGCTGGTGCAGCCCCTGGCGCCGCGCTTCGGGCGCCACGTGGTCGCCCCAGAGGAAGCCAGCCTCAGCGTCGGCGCCGAAGTCCTCGGGCGCGCCGTCGAGGCGGGCCTCCATACGCTCGGGCGGGCCGAGCGACAGCCAGCCGACCGCGAGCAGCGGGCCGCCGCCTCCCGTGTCCGGACCGACGAAGCCCCACGCGGACAGCCGCGGATCGGCGAGCAGCCTGTCGAGTTGGGCGATCTCGGTGGCGCTCCACGGGCCGCGATCTGGCCGGCATAGCAGGTCGTCCCGCGTCAGCCGCCGTGGCGCGTCGAGGCGACGAGGGGCGTCTGCGTGGGCTGGCGTCAGCGTACAGGTGAGGAGCCGGCGCACCCGCACCCGCAGGCGGACCCGCGCGAGCAGCTGCCCCCCGCGCAGCACGAGCACGCCGACGACGCCGAGGCGCCCGAGCTGTTCGCGCAACCCTCGGAGCTTGTGAAGGAAAGAGGCCAGCTTCACACCCCGCCTAGCACCTGAATGAGGCGCCATTCAGTCGTACCCGACCGCCCGCTCAGCAGAGGGCCGCCTCGCGAACCCAGGCCATGTAGCTGCGCGAGCCGTCGACGACATCGAGGCTCAAGACCTCGGGCACGTCGTAGGGATGCAGCTCGGTGAGGCGCGCCTCGAGGACCGCGTAGCGCGGCGCGGGCGTCTTGATGACGAGCATCGACTCGGCGTCCGACGCGATCGCGTCCTTCCAATAGTAAAGGCTCTTGACGCCCGAGAGGATGTTGACGCACGCGACGAGGCGCTCCTCCAGAAGCGTCCGCGCGATGCGCTCGGCGTGGTCGGCGGGGCAGGTGCAGAGGACGACGCGGATCTCGGGCTCGGCCATGGTCGCGGGCTCCGTCGGTTCGGGACAAGGCCTGTCGGTCGTACTGGTGCACACTCCAAGGGTCAAGCCCGGAGCAGCATAGGAGCGCCTGGACCCACGCATGGCAGACCGGGCAAGACGGCCCCTCGCTGCGAGAGACTTCCCCTCCCGGAGACCGTGCGAGGCCTCCGGGAGGAAGATTGGACCCGACGACGGGCTTGACGCCTCACTCGCAGGTGCGAAGCGTGTTCCCGCGCCACAGGCCGGTCACGGTGGAGTTGCCCGGGCACGCGTTGCAACCCCAGCCGATGGTGGCCGCTGGCAACGGGTTGGAGCTCCACATCGTCCCCTCGTCGCAGAGGCCACCGTCCGCCTTGACGCAGGTCTCCATGCAGCCCATGCACGCGGCCTGACCTGTCCGTTGGGCGCAGGATTCACAAGCACCGACACCGTTCCAGGTAATGCCAGCAAACGACCATGTGTCGCCCGAGCGCCGAATCTCATGGTTCACCCAGGCGTACCCCCATCGGCAGCTGGTGCAATCGCTCGACCCGGGACCCACACAGCGGCTGCAGCCAGTCGAACACTGCGCACAGATTCGCTGCGAGGTGTCGGCATAGGTTCCGTCGGGACACTCGGCGTCACCGACGCAGGCGCGAGCGCTGGCGTCGCCGAAGCGCCCCGCGGGACACTGCGCCACACAGGTGGGGCTCCACGTCCCGCCGCTGTTGTCCCACAGCAGGAACGTCCCCGGCAGGCACTGCTCGCACTGGCCGCCGTTCGGGTAGGACCCGCTGCGGCACGTCGTGGGGCACGCGCCAGACGGCGCGCTGTCGGGGGTCCGCACGATCGAGCCGGACATGCAGCCGAGGCAGTCGTCGGCCTCTGGGCCGTCGCAGCTCGAGCAGGAGCCGTGGCAGGGCGAACAGACGCTGGTGCCAGGTGGCACGTAGCCGCGCTGGGCGTTGACGCAGCTGTTGTAGGTCACGCACTCCCGGGTCGACGCGAGGGCGAAGGTCCCGAACGGGCAGGTCGCGACGCAGCGTGCTGGCCCGCCTTCTGCGTCGTGCGCGAGGTAGGTCCCCGCCGCGCACTGGACGCACGCGCCGTTTCCGTCGCGGTACTCGTTCGAGGACGGACAGTTGCCGCAGACCGTCGTCTGGCCTCCCATCAGGAAGGAGAAGGCGCCAGCCGTCGCGCCCGAGGGACACCACCAGCAGCTCGTGCGAGACCCACAGGAGCCGCAACCCGCGACGCAGGCCGCGCACGTCCTGGTCTGCCAATCGAAGTACGTTCCTGACGGGCACCCCGCGCATGTGCCCGAGCCGGCGTCCCATATCTGGCCGCTCGGGCAGCAAGTCCCGCCCGGGCACGGGGTGCAGGTGCGGGTGATGTCGTTGCGATAGCGCCCAGCACCGCAGTCGGAGACGCAGCGGGACGTGTCGGGGTCCCACGCGCCAGGCTCCGAGCTGCCGCACGCCGGGTCCTTGTCGCAGGACCACCACGCGGGCCACGACGGGTGGCAGGCGTCGCAGGTGCTCCCGTTCCAGCGGAATCGGCTTGGACAGTCGCAGAAGCGCTGGATTTGCATGTTGTCCGGCGTCAAGCGGGCACCCTCGACCGCACCGGCCGGGCAGCTCGCGGCGCACTGACCGAAGGTGTTGCCGTAGCCAGCGGGCAGGAGCACCTCGCCCGATCGACAGGCGACGCAGCGACCCGGGCCCGGGCCGTCGCAGAGCGCGCAGGACGGGTCACAGGCCGCGCCGCACATGCGTTCACCCGGGCGCGCCTCCGAGGGCGAGGCGAAGGTGCCGTTGTCGCACCCGTAGCAGTCGACCCCCTTGTGCACGAAGGTCTCCAGGCCAACGGAGCCGCCAGGCCAGCTTCCGTTCCACAGTCGCGTATAGATGCCGCACCACGAACAGAAGGGATTCTCCGGTGTGCTGCAGCTGACGCAGGCGAAGCGATTGCTGTCCCAACGCCAGCCCGTGCTCGACACGTGAACGTAGTCGGGCGTGTAACCGGCCTTGCACCACGTGCACTGCTCAGGTCCTGGCCCGCTGCAGCTCGAACAGCCGGGAGCACACTGGACGCATTCATGGCCCACCTGGGTGTAGCCTCCGTTGCAGCCGTAGGTGCAGGTGGCCCCCTCGGGCTCGGTCTGCTTGAGCATGCCGTCCGGACAGGCCGCGAGGCAGGTGTCGTTCCAGAAGACCTGACCGGTCGGGCATGCGCGGCACTCCCGCGTGACGTCGTCGGCGAGGGTCAGGCTCGGGCAGTCGCCAGCGACGACGCAGGCCTTGCGCAATACGTCGCGGTAGGTGCCGGCCGGACACTGGGAGACGCACTGATGAGTCCACGGGTTCTGGGTGGTGTCCCAGGTCAGCGCCTTGCCCGTGTCGCAGCTCGCACACCCGCCAGCCGACTCCCACCCGCCGATGGAGCAGCCGATGCAGGCGCCATAGGGCCCTATTCCATCCGCCCGTGTCAGGGTATCGGCATCATCGCAGCTCGAGCATTGGCCCGGTGCGGGGCCTACGCAGCTCCGGCAGTTCACGTCACAGGCCACGCAGCGGTCGGCGAAGACGTCGGGGTAGCTGCGAGGGCTGCAACCCTTGACGGACACGCAAAGTCCGGAGGCGGGGTCACCGAAGGTGTGGCCCGGGCACGTCGCGACGCAGGACGGCGCGTCCTTGTGTCCACGGTAGAGGAAGGTGTTCGCGGGACAGCCGACGCAGGTGCCGCTGCCGTCCCGGTACTCACGCTTGTCGGGACACGGGCTGCAGGTTCCGTACCAGTTCTGGTAGACCTCGAACACCTCGACGAGGGTGTGGCCGCTCTCGCAGGCGTCGCAGCGGACGCTGTCGGAGCACCTCGTGCAGCCGGCTGGGCAGGGGCTGCAGGTCCGCTGCCCGTAGTCCCCCCAGGAACCCGTGGGGCAGTTGTTCACGCAGGTGTTCGTCGAGGGGTCCCAATACTGACCCTGCTGACAGCACTCGGCGCCCTGACATGTGATGCACGACCGCGTCTGACCGGAGTAGTCCGGGAACTTGCCGTCCCCGCAGTCCGAGACGCACGCACCAGCGTCCGCGTCCCACCACGTGTCACCCCAGCAGCACGCGTTCCGGTCGTAGCAGCCTTCGCCCGAGGCTGCGCAGCTCGGGTGGCAGGACGAGCAGCTGCTGCCATCCCACCAGGTCCCGAACGGGCACTGGCAGTAGGACGGCCCGCCCGGCTTGTCGGCGTACGGCACGCTATCCGCGGGGCAGGTTGTGACACAGCTCGCGTAGTCAGTCTGGGCAGCGTCAGGGTGCAAATGCGTACCGCTCGGGCAAGACTGGCACGTGGAGGCCAGGCCTGACACGCAGGTGGCGCACGACGGGTCACAGGCCTCGCATTGGTTCTGATTCAAATCCGAGAACGACGTGTCGTGGTAGCGCCCGGAGTCGCAGCTGCCACATGTCCAGCGTTCGGTGGCCTTCTGTGTGCCGCTCGCGTCCCCGAGCTGGTTCCAGTTGCGGTCGAACAGGTTGGCCTGACAGTTGGTGCATCCGTCGACGCCCGTCGTGACTTCGCAGGGCTTGCACTGGAAGGGCTCGTTGAAGCTCGAGCGACGGCGCCAGCCTGAGGCGCTGATCTCGTAGTCGTCGGCCCCGTAGCCGTAGGCGCATCCGACGCACTGCGACGGCCCCGTCCCGACGCAGATGTCGCAGCCAGCGGCACAGGCGACGCAGACGCCGCTCTGGACCATGAATCCCGACGGGCAGGTCTGCAGGCATACGCGGCCGTTCGGCCCGTCGTGGCGGACGTAGTCGGCCGGGCAGGTGGCGACGCAGGTCGGGATCCAGCCGGCGCCATAGGACAGGGCCTGGCCCGTCGGACAGGCCTCGCAGGTGCTCCCGACGAGACGCCGTCCCGTCGGGCACGCGAGGCAGGTCGACCCGCGCGGGCTGCTCGACTCGCCGCGCAGGTCGAGCTCGACGAGGTGCGTCGCGTCGGACGTCGGGTCACAGGCGCCACACCAGTCGATGTCACCCTCGAACGAACACGAGGTGCAGGTCCCCTCGCACGGCAGGCACAGCTCCTGGTCGAGGCCTGGCGCCCAGAGCGAGCCGCAGCCACCGCCGCCGCAGTTCTTCCCGGCGCGACTCGCGCAGCGCCAGTCGGCCTTGACGAGCTGGAGGAAGACATCGGGCGCCACCTCGAACCAGACGCTGTCGTCGGTGGTGGCCGCGATGGGCGAGGCGGCCGTGACGGGGAGGGTCCCGTTGATGGCCCACCCCTCGAAGTCGTCGCCCGACGCGGCGGTCGGCGTGCACCCGAGTGCCGCGCCATAGGTGGCCTGTCCCGCTGTCAGGACGACGGGCGGGCAGGCGGACCCAGGCCCGACGTCGAGGTAGACCACGCGGGTCACTTCGCCAGCGGGGGGAGTCGGCGCCCAGACCGCGGTCAGCCCGGTCGCCGCGAGCGGGGCCCGTTCGTTGCATTTGCCCGGGACGTTGACATCCGGGCCGACCGGGAGGTGCCACGTCGACCCCTGCACGGCGAGTTCCTGCTCCCAGCCGACGAGGGTGAAGCCGTCACGCACCGGCTGCGCGGCCCACGCGGCCGAGAGCGACCCGATGAGACCGCGCTCACGGGGCAGCCTCACCGTCCGGGTCGACCCTCCGCCGAAGAAGGTGCCTTCCCCAGCGTCGAGCATGTAGCGCGCGAACGCCGTGCAGACCCCGAAGTTGGCCTCGATGTCCGAGGCCTTGCCGAAGTCCCAGCGCGCCGAGACGAAGGCTGGCCACGACGGACCTGCGGGCTCGAGGGGCGTGCCCTTCCATAGCAGTTCGTCATCGGGGCTGGCCTGCTGCCAGGGGACGAGCGACCAGCCCGTGAAGGTGCCGAGCGGGTGGTCCGAGTACCCGCAGTGGGCGAAGGCGTTCTCCCAGTTCGTATCGGCTGCGCCAAAGGCGTAGGGCGGGCACATCGTGCCCGGGAAGGCGTCAAAGACCACGAGGCGGGCGTCTGGCTCGGCCTTGACCCAACCCGCGATGAGGGTGATGACGTCTGGCAGGTCGCCGCAATTCTCCGGGACGACGATGGCCGGGTCGATTCGGATGGCCTGCGGTTCGAGCGACTCCGAGTCGGTCCCGATGAGCCACCAGCCGATGAAGACGTGTCCGCTCCAGGTCGGGACCTGCGAGGTGATCGCGTCGACCCGGTCGCCGCGCCGCAGGGCGACCTGGGCGGTGGCCTGCCCGCCGAGGCTGCCGCCACCGGCCGCGAACTTCAGCGCCGCAACGCTCTTCACGCCCTCGACCTGCGTGAACAGGGTCCCGCGCGCGTCGAGGGTGACCGCCACGTTCGGGGCGCAGTCGCCCGCGACGCACCGCCCGAGGCGCGCGTCGAAGGCCTGCCCCGGGACGCACCTGGCGCAGGTCCCGTCCCAGGCGAAGTAGCCCGAGCGCGTGTCGCAGGCGTCACAGCCGCCGAAGGGGTCGCAGCGCAGGCAACCCTCGCTGCAGGACTCGCACTTGCCGTCGGCCGAGATATACTGCCCGTCCTGCGGGCAGACGCAGGTCCCGTTGACGATCCGCGCGTCCTCGGAAGGGCAGCTTGTCGCGCCAGCGAGACAGTGCCCGTCGGCGACCAGCCCGTCGCACCGCACACACGCACGGCTGACTGGGTCGAAGGTGTGCTGGTCCAGGCAGGCGATGCCCTCTGTGTCGGAGAAGGACGCGCCCGCGAGACCCTGCTCGACGCACAGCCCGTTCAGCCCGTACAGGCCGGGGCCGCAGGTCTCGCAGCGGTCGAAGCGGTCGCAGGCGAGGCACCCTTCGGAGCAGCGCTCGCAGCGGTCACCAGCCGCGAAGGACCCCGGGCGGCAGTTGCAGCGGCCCGCCGCGTCACGCACCGACCCGGCGGGGCACTGAGTCACACAGCGTCCGTCGAAGAGCAGCCAGCGCCCGGTCTCGTCGCGGCCCGACGTCACGGCGCTGCACGCGGTGCATGCGCCCCCCCACGCGCCGTCGCTCTCGCACGACGTGCAGTTGGCCGGGCACGGCTCGCAGGTGGACGCCGGCGTCAACCAGCTCCCATCAGCGCAGGCGCATCGCCCGTCGCGGGGCACCGTGCCCTCTGGACAGCTCACCGTTTCGCCGGACTCGGCCGTGACCGGGAGGCACTTGCCGCTGGCCGGGTCGGCGATGAGGCCAGCTTCGCAGACGCAGACGCCGGTCGCCTCGTCGGGAGTGGCCGCATAGCCGAGCTCCGTCGGGCACGCGTTCGCGTCGTCGAGTCGGACGCACACCCCGGCGCTGTTGGCACGGTAGCCGTCGACGCACAGGTCGCAGCGCCCGCCAGCCGCGCAGAGCGAGCAGTTCGCGGGGCAGTCGAAGCACCGGGTCCCATCCGCGCTCAGGAAGAGGCCCGGCTTGCACGCGCACCGGCCTGTCGCGTTCGCGTACGCGCTGCTGCTGCCGTCGGGGCAGGGCCGGAGACAGGCGCCGCCGACGAGGTCGAGGCCGGCCGGGCACTCGGTGCACAGCCCACTTCCGCTGTCGCATCGAGCGCAGCCGCGGCAACGCATCTGACACCGGCCTGCGCGACACGCAGCACCACCGCAGTCGAAGTCTGAGGCGCAGAAGGCGCCGGCGTCACAGGAGTCGCACAGGGGCCCGCCGCAGTCGATGTCTGTCTCGGCGGCGTTGCGCACACCGTCGGTGCAGGTCGGTGCGGCACAGGTCGCGATCGACTCGCAGTCCCCACCGCAGTCGACGTCCTTCTCGCGCGCGCCGCGCACGTTGTCGAAGCTCGCGCGCGCCGCGCACGTTGTCGAAGCAGCTGTCAGCGACGCACAGACCGGCTGACGGCTCGAGTAGCGCGCAATGGGTGCCGTCATCGCAGCCCGCGTCACAGCTCGGCGCGGCGAACTCGAGCTCGGCCGTCGTGTGGAAGACGGTCCCGCCGAGGGCGACTGAAACGGTGTGGCGGCCGACGTCTGGCGCCAAGAAGAAGACGCGCAGGACAGGCGTCTCGCCGTTCGTGACGACCGAGGGCGCCCGGAAAGTTCCATCGGCGCCGGTACCGCTGACGCGGGTCGACGCGAAGATGACGTCGGTCCGTACGACCCGGTTCGCGTTCGAGAGCGCGATGGTGACAGGCTCGCCGACGCGGTAGGGCTCGCCCGCACCCGCAGCGGGAGGCGCCACCTCGACGGTCCACGCGCCCGGGTCCCGCGGCGTCGGGGCCGGTGCGACCTCGCAGCTGTCGTCCACATAGTCCCGGTCGCCTCCGTAGCCCGCCAAGTCCGCGAGCCCTTCCTGCCCGTCATCCATGTCGGCGTCCCAGTCGACCGTGACCGCGCCCTCGGTGTCGGTGTAGACGACGTTGTCCTTTGTCTTTCGGAGGTCGCGCGTGAGGTTACGCAGGTCCTCGCTGCGCTCGTTGTTGCAGAAGACGGCGTCGCTCCCGCGGTCGAGCGCGGCGCGGATGCGGTCGAGGCCGGTCCCGCCGAAGATGAGGTCGTCGCACGAGATGGCCTCGGGCGGGCAGAAGCGGTCGAAGATACACGCGCCCCCGGCACAGTCGGCGTTCGTGAGGCACGGCGTCGTCGGCGCGTCGGCACAGAAGCGACCACGGTCGCCGTCGATGAGGTCGGCCCCCACGTCACCCCAGATCGCGTCGGCGCCAAAGCCTCCGACGAGTGCGTCGCTGCCGACGCCGCCGCGCAGCGTGTCGTTGCCCTCCTCGCCGAAGATGCGGTCATTGCCGCGGTCGCCGTTGACGAAGTCGTTGCCGTCTCTAGCGTAGATGCGGTTCGCGCCCGCCGAGCCGATAATGTAGTCTGCGCCTCCCGTCGCGATGAGGATCTCGGCGTCCGCTCCGAACGAGTCGCCCTCGGAGTTCGCGGCAAAGGCCACGGTGACGTCGTCGCTCGCGCCGCTCTGCCCAGGTACGCCAGCGCGGGTGCGCTGCGACACCATCCGCACGCGGTGCGGGCGGTCCGCGTAGGTCAGGGTGTCGCTGCCAGCGCCACCGAAGAACGCGGTCGGACCATTGGCGAAGTAGCCCGCGTGCAGCGTGTCACCGTCGCCGTCGCCGTTCATGACGTCGCCAGCCCCTCCCACGCCACCGCCCGGCGTCAGGAAGTCGGCACCTCCCCGGCCCGAGAGGATGTTCGTCAGGCAGTCGCCGATGAGAACGTCGCCGAACGGGCCCCCGAGCACCCGCTCCACGTCGATGACGTCGTCTCCCTCGGTCTCGCAGTCGGCCTCGAGCGGCTTGCACGTCGGGACCTTCAGGCGTCCGTCCGCCCGGCGCCGCGCGATGCGGTCGGCGTGCGCGGCATCCCATGGCGATGCGAACGGCTGCCAGATGGCCTTCGGGTCCGAAGCCGCTACACCCGCGGGTCGCGTGCACCGCTGCGCAATGATCCGGCCGTCGTCATCCTCGAAGGGCACCCACGCCGCGCCCGCCGCCACGACGACCGGTCCGGTGGCCGCGCCGTAGTCGACCGTGTCCGAGTTCGGCCCGCCATCCATGTCATCGGCACCGTCTTCCGTGGCCGCGACGACGAACGTGTCGCTCCCGATGCCTCCGAACAGGTCGTCGTCGACCGCGCCACCCGCGAGCTTGTCGTTGCCGGGGCCGCCGCCCAGGATGACCCGGTTCGGGAACGGCAACCCGACCCCGCGGACCGCAGTAGGGGCATCTCCCGAGGCGAAGATGGCGTCATTGCCGAGGTCGCCGTAGATGACCGCGAGCGACGGGACCACACTCTCGGCCCACGCCAGATCGAGGATGGGGTCGCGGTTGATGGCGAGGCCGCGCGCGCCAAGCGTCAGCGCGTCGGCGCGCGTGCTGCCGTGCACGCCGAACTGCACGACGCCGCTGCCCTCGACATAGACGCCTGGCGTCGGGCTCGCGGGGTCGTAGCCCGCGAGGAAGGCCCCGCCGACGTAGTCCATCACGACGTTGATGGGCGCCTCGGCCGTGCCGCCACTGACGTTCACGACGACGCGCTTCAGGAAGACGCCGAGACGGGCGTTGGTGGTCAGGTTCGCGACCGGGCGGCCCGTCGCGTCGAGGCACGGGCCGCCGCCTTCGAGGCGGCACGGGACGACGGCCCGGTTGACGAGCAGCTCGCGGGTCCGGGGGTTGTAGCCCAGGAGCAGGCTGCGCGACGGGGACGGCGTCACCGTGATGGTCAGCTCGTACCGGTCGGCCTTGAAGACGAGGCCGGACTGCGGCCACGGCGTCGCCCCGTCTGTCCCGAGGTTGAGTCCGTTCTCGCTCGACGCGCCATTGAGCGGGGCGACGCGCACGCCGATGCCCGCGAGCCCGTCGTCTGCGGCCTCACCTTCGGCCTGCGGCACGACGCTCTCGCCGGCTCCGTCATCGGTGCAGGCCGGAGCGGTGAGCAGCCAAATGGCCGCAAGCGGAACCAGTGAAGTCGTACGCGGGCTCATGGCGAGGCCTTCTTGAAGATCAAATGGGCGTTGCTACAGCCGAGATACGACTCTTCCTAAAGGTACCGGACCCGCGGGGGGGGGGCAAGCAGATTTCTCCAGATGCCCCAGCGCGCGCGCCGTGGCCTCGTCGCGGGTGTCACGTGCGGCGGGACGGAGCGCACGGTCCCCAGGCGCCCGGACCTCCTCGTCGTTCGGGCGTGACTGAAGCGTTGGCGCCTTCGCGCCCTCCGGCTGCACCGCTGCGGGGCCACCAACGGCCAGGCGACGCGCGCAACCTCGGCCTCGGTCCTTCGGGCCGCAGGAAACGGTTGCCGCGACCTCCGGACGTGTGCACCCTCCGGGCCGCGACAGGAGGCAACGTGCGATGGCCGAGTGGACCCGAAAGGAGCTCGCAGGCTGGGGTCGGCTGCCGGTGACGGAGGCCGAGGCCGCCCGCCCGGAGACGGTCTTGGCCGCGCGCCGGGCGGTCGCCGACACGGCGGACCAGGGCTTGGCGCTCGTGCCGTTCGGGCTCGGGCGCAGCTATGGTGACGCGGCCCTCATTCGAGACGGGCGCGCCGTGCTGACGCGGCGCCTCGACCGAATCCTCGGCTTTGACCCGGCGACGGGCTGGCTGAAGGCGGAAGCGGGCGTCTCGATGGAGGATCTGCTGCGCCTCTTCGTGCCGCGCGGATTTTTCCCGCCAGTCACGCCAGGCACGAAGTACGTGACGCTCGGCGGGGCCCTCGCCTGCGATGTCCACGGCAAGAACCACCACGGCGACGGCTGCTTCTCGAACCATGTCAGGTCCTTCGACCTGCTGCTCGCGTCGGGCGAAGTCCTGACGGTGACCCGCGAGTCCGACCCCGACGTCTTCGCGGCGACCGCGGGCGGGCTCGGGCTGACTGGCCTCATCCTCGCGGTCGAGGTGCAGCTGACGGCGATCGCGAGCCCCTTCATCGAGGTCGAGACCGAGCGGGTGCCCGACCTCGAGACGTTCTTCGCCGTGTCACGCGCGAGCGCGGGATTCACGCACACCGTCGCGTGGCTCGACTGCCTCGCGCGCGGCCGTGACGTCGGGCGCGGCGTCTTCATCCGCGGCCGCCACGCGCCCGCTGGCACCGAGCGCCGCAAGGGACTCGTCGAGCGCCTGACGGAGGCCGCCGCGCCGCTCCTCGGCGTGCCCTTCGACGCCCCGAACCTGCTGCTGAACCAGGCGACCATCACGGCGTTCAATACGGCGTATTACGGCCGCCACCCGCGCGGCGTGGCCAGCCACATCTCGGCGGTCGACCCGTTCTTCTACCCGCTCGACGCGGTGCGCGACTGGAACCGCATCTACGGCGGGCGCGGCTTCTATCAGTACCAGATGGTGCTGCCGCCAGATTCGGGGCACGCGGCCCTGCGCGAGCTCCTGAATGCCATCGGGACGTCCGGCTTAGGCAGCTTCCTCGCGGTCCTGAAGGAATTCGGCCCGACCGACAACGGGGGCCTGTCGTTCCCGCGCGAGGGCGTCACCCTCGCCCTCGACTTCCCGAACCACGGGGCGCCGCTGCTCACGCTGTTCGAGCGCCTCGACGCCATCACGCTCGCGGCGGGCGGCCGCGTCGACCTCGGCAAGGACGCCCGCCTCCCGCGCGAGACCTTCCGCCGCATGTACCCGGGCTGGGAGGCCTGGAAGGCGACGCGCGACCGCCTCGACCCGCACCACACCTTCCAGAGCGAGCTCGGGCGACGCCTCGGGCTCTCGGGAGAGCCCTGAAATGG